>JAUZPM010000039.1 GCA_030705925.1 Bacillota bacterium | reverse complement strand
TTTTCACAAACTGTTCCACCTTTCGCGCTTAACTTGGTGTCCAGTTTATTATACCATGACCAATAGTCCCTTTTTTTCTTTGTCCAATAACTCTGGTACAGTTCATTTGATGTAAGCCACTTTTTATATTATTAAATTCACATTAAATGAAAGAATGTGAATCATAGCCTCCATTGTGTATTAGTGTCCTATACCTTGAGCAAATTGTTTCATAACTGCTTGAACTTCCTCAACCTTTTCAGGTTTCAATAATGAAATCATTTTAGGAATAAATTTTAAAACATCTTCCTGTGTGAAGTTACCTTTTTGCTGTTTCTTAAAATTATCCATAAGCAATTCCTTTGCCTCTTCAACTTTATCTTCTTGTACTCTTTCTAAAATAAATTCATAAAATTTTTCTTGTCCTTGGTTCATCATTTAACCTCCATTGATTTTATAAAACTAATATACCACAAAACTATATTGCCATAAACATCATATAAATATCTATTTATTTCATTTATACTTACTTCGTAATAATTTATAATATACAAAAACCAGTTCTCTTCCTTTGAAATTTTAGATTTGCGCAGAGCCTAAAATAAAAAACAGGAGCTTGCCCTTATAACGGACAGCTCCTGTTTTTATTTATCCAAAGTTCCTTCAAAAAAGTACTTTCTGCCCTTTTTATCAATCATCTGAAAAATCTGATAACCGGGATTGTAATTGCCCTCTATCAATACGCATTTGTCAGGAGTAAACGCAACATCCCATCCTACATAACGCACACGCGGGCATTTCAAAGCCGCCTCTTTAACCATAGCTATTGCCTCATCCCACATGGGAATTTTTGAACCGCGAAATTTTTTCTTGCTGACAGGATGGTATTCTGCATAACTGCCATCCTGCTTAATGGCATCGGAAATTATCTCGCCGCTTTCCGGATCTACAGTTACCGCAAATCCGCCGCTTCCAACGTTATCTACATAACCACCATTGCCACACCTGAAAACAGCATAAACTACTTTAGGTCCCTCATCAGTAAGAAGCGTAGCAATTCTGACAGTATTAAGGCAGTCATAAAACTCGTTTAATTCAGGATGCTGCTGCAGCACTTCTTCTAAAAGATCATAGCCTGATTCTTTCAATTTATCATATGCATCTTTTAAATTTTTAAATCCATCGATGGTGAAACGTTCAACACCGTGTCCGCCAAATTCATAATCTTTTTTAGCAAAGAATACAGGATGTTTTCCGCAAAACTCTTCAAACATTTCCTGCGAGCAGGTTTTAAGTTGTAAAACATCCCGTCCGAAATAATTCTTAAATTTATCTGCAAAAAGTGATTTTGCTTCAAATACGGGACGTAAAGAAATATCATTTAAAGTCGAAACAATTTTATTGTTATAAGTAAGTGTAATAAATTTTTCTCTTTCTTCAGGGCTCTGACGCCAAAATTCAAAAAGATGATAATCGTTGATTGCCGTGCCATATCTCATCATACAGGTTAAGCTGTCAGCTGTAATAGTGAGAAATGACTTTCCGCTTTTCTTCGCATCATCTTTAATCATTCGAATCAATTCTTTATAATTCGCCGAAAAAACGCGTGACATCAGAACTTGCATTTTAGAAGCCATTTTTTATTCTCCAGTTAATCTTTTATAATATTTTTATCAAGTGATTGTTTCAGCAGTTTCATAAGCTGGTTATCAGGCTGAAATATAAATGTATGAGTTTTCTCTTTTTTATCTCTGTAGACACACTTATATCTGCTATTAAAGTCCAGTTCAGCTACGTATGAACGTCCATTTCCTATGCTGTGAAGCAAACTATCTCTTGTTTTTTTTATTGAGCACACTCTACTGAGATCTATGTCTGCAAGCAGCTTTTCCTTTTTTCTTTTTATGACTTTAATAAAAAGAGAGTTGCCAACCAGCCTGTATATATATGAATGCTGGGATGATAAAGCCGCCTTAATTATATATATAAAATTCAATAGAATAATAGCAGCTTCGGTTTCGCTGTAATAAAGCCATCCTTTTAAAAAAGACAACACAGCAAGAGCCATAAGCGAAACAAAAATAGAAAAGCCAATCAAAATCAGAAAATTAGGGTGTGCTTTCATTTCCTGCTTATACATATAACACCCCTCTAAACCTTTAAAAGTGTGCACAAAATCCCGGATTCACTGATGTCAACAGAAGCATATGTCCTTCTTAAGACATACGCACCGGATACTGACCCCGGGTTCAGCAGTTGTATGCCATCAGCATAATTATAATAAGCCATATGTGTATGTCCGAAAAGAACAAGATCAACGCGAAGGCTTTTAGCCTTGGCTGCTATTTTGTTACAGGATAGTTTTACACCATATTGATGTCCATGTGCAAGCATTATTTTTTTGCCGCACAAATCAAAAACTATCTCCTGTGGATCGGTTGAATTATAATCATTGTTTCCGCTGACAATTCTCGCCGGCAATGTTGGAAACATTGATGAAACAAACTGAGCATCTCTGGTGCAGTCCCCAAGGTGTATAAACATAGCCGCTTCTCTTTCACGTTCCAGCACTCTGCACATCTCATCAGTTCTGCCGTGCGAATCAGAAAAAACTATTACTTTGATGTATTCCACCACCTAAAGATTCTATTTTTATCATAATAATATAAGTGGTACGAAAAGTCAAAACCCGCATATAATAAAACAGTTAAAAATACAAAAAACAACCGGAAAGGACTGTTTTTATGGGATTAAACGAGAAATTGGATAAAATCAAAGAAATGGATAAAACCACACTTGGAAATGCCGTCAATCAAGCGCAGAAAATTCTCGGTGCAACCGTAAGCGAACGAGCTAAGGAACGTCTGAAAGACCCTGCTGAATTACAGCGAATAATCAATAGCCTGACAAAAGAAGACATAGCCGCCATTGAAAATGCACTTAAAAATCCGGGATCATTAGGTTCTATTGCAAAAGACAAAAAAGCCGCAGACCGGATCCACGAAGTTGTGGAGGATTAAATATGGACGATATTGCGGAGAAAGTCAGTGCGCTTCTTAACGATCCGGAAAGCTTTGAAAAAATCAAGAATATAGCCGGACTCTTATCTGCGCAGAATGACAGTCCTCCGCCAGAGCCGGAAAAAGACACGCAACCGTCTGGCGAAGGCGGACTTTCCGGACTGCTCAATTCAGAGAATCTTCTAAAGCTGCTTCCTTTACTTAACGAGTGGAACGCCGAGAGCAAAGACCCGCAGGTTGCGCTTCTCCTTGCTCTTAAACCATATATGTCAGCGGATCGAAGCAAAAGAATTGATGACGCCATCACAGTGCTTAAATTAAGTAAGATTGCTTCAAAGGCAATGGAAATTCTATAGGAGGCGTAAAAATGTATGAGCGTAATTTCTCTATGCCGTTAGGCGGAGACTTATACCGTCTTCAGCGTGAGGCACAGCGGCGTGCCGGAGAGCATGATGAACCGCCAAATGAATTATACCATATAGAGCCCCCACCAAGGGAACCACGGTATCCACCTCCGCCACCGCCTCCGCCGCCCCCATCCCCATGCGATCCCTGTCCTCCGCCGCCTCCGCCTCACGTAAAAAAAGAATTAGATATGCTCGGTAAGCTTTTTAAAAACATTCAGTTAGAAGATTTGATTCTGATAGGACTTATAATATTCTTGATGCGTGAAAATTCTGATAAGGAACTAATAATAATACTTGCGGTACTTCTATTTATGGGAATAAAATAGATATGATCCATTAAAGGACAGCATTAAAATCTATTATAGTTTAATGCGTTGGAGGATAGGACGGGAACTGCCGAATTTTTAAGGCGGATGGTCACCGTCTGATACTTTTTTCTCGAATTTCGGACAAGTCTCAATATATTAAAATAAACTCGTGATATAATTGCGTTAATAATGAATTAATAAATTAAGGAATAAATATGAGAATACTAATCGATGCCGACGGTTGTCCTGTTGTAAATCAAACCATTGAAACTGCAAAACAATTTGAAATAGAAGTATACATTCTGTGTGACACTTCTCATACTTTTCAAAGGCCTGGGGTTAATACTATAGTTGTATCGAAAGGAGCTGATAGCGTTGATTTTGCTCTTGTAAATATGGTATTACCCGGCGACATTGCAGTGACTCAGGACTACGGGCTTGCAGCGATGTGTCTCGCCCGCGAGGCTATACCCATCAATCAGGATGGCATGGTTTACGATGAGAATAACATCGATTCATTGCTTTTATCCCGGCATACAGCAAAGAAAATAAGAAATTCGGGCGGAAGGCTTAAAGGTCCAAAAAAAAGAACATCTGCTCAGGATCAAGTCTTTACAGCATCACTCGAAAAACTTATTTTGAATAATTTATAATTGTATTTTTCTTTTTTGCAAAATCAAACTCACTGGTAATTATTAACTTGACAAGTTTTTTTCTCTACCTTAATATATGAATAATAATATAGTAAAAAAAAGGAGCTGTCATATTTGGACGTATTAATAAGTGGCATCACTTCGATAACCTGGCAGCAGGTTGCGATGATTGTCATAGGAAGTCTTTTAATTTATCTTGCTATTGAAAAAGACATGGAGCCGGGTCTGCTCCTACCCATGGGTTTTGGCGCCATACTTGTCAACCTTCCTCTATCGGGGGTTTTAGATCAAGCTTTGGAAGGGGTCGGCACTTCGCATGGAATAATTCAGTGGCTGTTCAGTAGGGGGATTGAGGCATCCGAAGCTCTTCCGTTATTACTTTTTATCGGTATCGGTGCCATGATAGATTTCGGGCCTGTTCTTTCAAACCCACGTATGCTGTTATGTGGAGCCGCTGCTCAGTTCGGAATATTTTTAACTTTTTCAGTTGCGACCCTTTTAGGTTTTGACCTTAAAGATGCTGCTTCAATCGGAATCATCGGTGCCGCCGACGGCCCGACTTCTATTCTTGTATCGAATGTATTTCACAGTAATTATGTATCTGCTATCGCAGTTGCCGCTTACTCTTACATGGCTTTAGTCCCGATTATCCAGCCAATCGCCATAAAGTCTGTTACTACAAAAAAAGAGCGTATGATCCGTATGCCCTATAATCCCAAAGGTGTCTCAAGAACAACGCGCATTCTATTCCCCATTGTTGTCACCATCGTTGCCGGGCTTGTTGCTCCTGCTTCGGTTGCGCTTGTCGGTTTTCTTATGTTCGGCAATCTTATACGTGAATGTGGAAAACTAGATTCTCTCTCAAAGACAGCTCAGCAGGGGCTTGCAAATTTAATTACCCTGTTCCTTGGAATAACTATAGCGTTCAAAATGCAGGCTTCAGAGTTTTTAACGGTGCACACACTTATAATTATGCTTCTCGGTTTATTCGCATTTGTATTTGATACGATGAGCGGCGTGCTCTTCGTTAAATTTTTAAATCTATTCCTAAAGGAAAAGATGAATCCAATGGTTGGCGGCGCAGGCATTTCCGCTTTCCCGATGTCAGCCCGCGTCGTTCAAAAGCTGGGGCTTGCCGAAGATAACCAAAACCATCTGTTAATGCATGCAGTTGGTGCCAATGTAGCCGGACAAATAGCTTCCGTGGTTGCGGGCGGTCTAGTACTTGCACTTGTACCACAGCTTCTTAAATAAGGAGAGATAAATATGTTTTTAAGTTTGAGCCAAAATATGCAAAACTTCTATAACTCCCTTCACGTCATGGGCTTTGGCATGTTGGGAATTTTTCTGGTAATCTTAGTGATATATGGTTCTATTTATTTACTCGGCAAACTGCCAGAAAAAAAAGATAAATAAAAATTAAATTAGTGATATAAACTACACCTCACTTGTCAGACAGTACATGCTCAAAACAAGTGAGGTGTAGTTCTTTTTCAAAAGAGAATGCTACTTAAAGCCCAAAAAATCAAAAAAGCTTGCCATCTGCTTTATGCAAACAACAAGCCCTAATTATTTAATAATTTATCTGCCTTATAACCATAACAACCCGTCCGAGGATTGAAACATCATCACAAATTATTGGTTTATATTCCTCATTTTCCGGCTGAAGCCTGAAGTGTCCGTTTTCTTTGTAAAATCGTTTTACTGTTGCCTCATCACCAATCAGGGCAACAACAATATCATGATTGTTGCAAACCGGCGTTTTTTCAACTACAACATAATCGCCATCTAAAATTGCGGCGTTTTTCATGCTGTCGCCCTTTACCGTAAGTGCAAATAAATCCCTTCCGCGGACAAACGTTCTGTCAATCGGAATCTTATCAATAACCTCTTCAATTGCAAGTATTGGTAAACCTGCGGTAACCCGCCCTAAAACCGGAATATAAGACATGCTGCTTTTATTCATATCAGGAAGCATTATCGCCCGCTTCTTGCCTTTTTGTATGATGATTAAGCCCTTTTTCTCTAGTGATTTCAGATAAGAAAATACCGATGACGGCGAAGATAATGAAACAGCTTTACAGATTTCCCGTATGGAAGGGGGCAGTCCGTCATCTTCAATCTTTTTCTTAATAAACTCAAAAATCTCATTTTCTTTGAGCATTCCCTTAGTCAAGTTTTACCATCCTTTCAGGCTACCTTTAAGAGAAGATTTTTTTATTTATTATACCATAAAAATTAAAAATTACAAACAAATGTTTATGAAAAATCCTAAATTTTCTATCATGCTTTACAATATTTTATAAATGTGATATAAATTTTATATTATACAGTACTTGGAGGTGCTGATTTGAATATAAATGACATCGCAAAAGCATCTGGCGTTTCGGTGGCTACTGTTTCCAGAGTGCTTAACGATTCAAGCCGAGTTTCGCAAAAAACCAAGGATAGGATACTTGAAGTTATAAAAGAAACAGGTTACCACCCAAGTATGATCGGAAAGAGTTTACGAGAGAAAAATACGCATCTTATTCTTGTTTTAATTACATCAGTAGTTAATACATATTATGCTAAAGTTATTAAGGGCATAGAAAGCGTTGCGTTATCGCGAGGTTACTATGTCGTTATTGCTAATTCTTACGATAAAAAAGAATATGAGGAAGCTTATCTGCCTCTTCTTACAAAGAGGATGGTGGATGGTATTATCCTTGCAAGCAGTTGGGTTGCACCGGAAAATTTAGCTGGTATTTCCTCGGCTTATCCGATTGTCCAATGCGGGGAAAACTTCATTGAGAATGTCCCTTTTGTGTCTATAGATAATGTAGGCGCCGCTTATGATATAGTAAAATTAATGATAAAAAAAGGCAAACGACGCATAGCAACCCTTTCAGTCGATAACTCTAAACCTTCCACAACAGACCGTATGGAGGGTTATAAAAGGGCTCTTGAGGAAAGCGGCTTGCAATTTGACGAA
Source organism: Bacillota bacterium (assembly GCA_030705925.1). Taxonomy (NCBI): domain Bacteria; kingdom Bacillati; phylum Bacillota; species Bacillota bacterium. The sequence goes on along the minus strand of JAUZPM010000039.1, from coordinate 12,061 downwards.
AATCTCATTATGTATGGAAATTACGGTTTTCGCAACGCTCTTATGACGACTGAAAAATTTTTGACTAAGAACCCTGATATTGACGGGATTTTCGCTATTAGTGACCGTATGGCTGCAGGAGCAATTCGGGCTGCGAAAAAATTCGGAAAACGAGTTCCTGATGATATCGCAGTAAGCGGCTTTGACGATGTTGATATAGCCTATACAGTTGAACCCGGGATTACAACAGTTTCACAAAACCAGGAGGAGATGGGCAAAGCCGCGGCAACAATGTTAATTGAAAGAATTAACGGGAAATCAAAGGATAATACACAAAGAATAATCCCTTATGAGATCAAAATCAGAGATTCAATATGAGGTTTCAATCAACATGCGATAGGTAATAAGTAAAATTGTACTAAATTTTTGTATAAATTATTCATTTTTAATTTTCTAAATAGGGTTTACATCTATTTCTTATTGTGATATAAGTATAGTGTAAACGATTACAAAATCGTTTTACAGGAGGAGTCGCCGTGAATATCATTGATGTCGCTAAAACTGCTGGAGTATCAGTTGCAACGGTGTCACGTGTTATTAACAATTCCAATCGTGTTTCTCAAAAAACACGAGAGCTCGTATTAGAGGCAATTAAGGAAACCGGTTACCGATCCGGTGAAATTAGCGAGCCCTCTTCAGACCGCAATCCCAGACTGATTTTAGTTTTAATAACATCGGTCAACAATACGCACTATTCAAAAATCATTAAAGGTATCGAAAATATAGCAATTAAACGCGGCTATTTTGTGGTTGTCGCAAACTGCTATGATAATGTAGGTTATGAAGAGGCTTATCTGCCGCTTCTTACCAAAAAAATGGTTGATGGAATAATATTGGCTGGTGCCTCTTTTGTAACGTCCGACATCGTTTCTATATCAAAGAAATTTCCTTTGATTCAGTGCGGTGAATATTTGACTGATAATGTCCCCTTTGTCGGCATCGATAATGAAAAAGCGGCTTATGAAATTGTAAATATGATGATACAGTCAGGCAAACGGCATATCGCCTTATTGTCTGTCGGCAATTTAAAGCCGTCAACCGTCAGCAGGCTCAAAGGCTACTTACGAGCGCTTCGTGAAAATAATCTGCCTTTCGACCGCGAGCTTGTTTTTTACAGTACATATGGTTTTAGAAGTGCGCTAGCAGTTACGGAACCGTTTTTAATACAAAATCCTCATGTTGATGGAATATTTGCAATTTGCGACAGGATGGCAGCCGGTGCGATCAGAGCCGTAAAAAATATTGGTAAAAGCGTGCCTGATGATATTGCTGTCGGCGGCGTTGATAATGTTGAGGTTGCTTATACAGTCGAGCCCGGTCTTACTACTGTATCGCAGAATCAGGAACAGATGGGTCGTATAGCAGCTGAAATGTTAATCGATTTAATAAACAAAAAACCTCTTGAGAGTAATCACGTAATAATTCCTTATGAATTAGTGAAGAGAGAGTCTATATAAAAAAACCAATTTGCAAAGGAGAAAATCAAATGGAAAAACTCAGAGTAGGTATTATTGGGTGCGGTGGCATTGCCAACGGCAAGCATTTACCTGCGATCTCTAAAATTAAAGAAGCTGAAATGGTTGCTTTCTGCGATATTATCGTAGAAAAAGCAGAGAAAGCCGCATCAGAATACGGCATCGAAAACGCAAACGTCTATACCGATTACAAAGAAATGCTTGCAAAAGAAAAATTGGATGTCGTTCATGTTCTTACTCCAAACATCTCACACGCCCCCATTACCATTGACGCTTTAGAGGCTGGCTGCGACGTTATGTGTGAAAAGCCTATGGCTAAAACAGCTGCCGATGCACGCAAAATGGTCGAAGCGGCAAAGAGAACAGGCAAAAAACTTACAATTGGGTATCAGAATCGTTTCAGAGCGGATAGCAGATACTTAAAACGTTCCTGTGAGCGCGGAGATCTTGGCGAAATCTACATGGCAAAAGCGCATGCTGTAAGACGCCGTGCCGTTCCTACATGGGGTGTATTTCTTGATGAAGAGGCTCAGGGTGGCGGCCCTCTGATCGATATCGGCACACACGCTCTTGACCTTACACTGTGGATGATGAATAACTATAAGCCGAAAATGGTAGTCGGAACAGTTTATAAAAAACTCGGCGATCAGACAGAGACCGGCAATGCATGGGGAGATTGGGATCCCGAAAAATATACTGTTGAGGATTCAGCTTTCGGTTATGTAGTTATGGAAAATGGCGCTACAATCTTCCTCGAGTCCAGCTGGGCGCTCAACACGCTTGACGTAATGGAAGCAAAGACTTCTCTGTGTGGAACTAAAGCAGGCGCTGATATGAGAGACGGTCTTCGTATCAATACAGTTGAATTTGGCAAACAGGTTGTTATTAAGCCTGACCTCAAGAGCGGCGGCGTTGCTTTCTATGAGGGCAAATCTGAAGACGCTAAGGATGTCGAGTGCAGAACTTGGTATGACTGTGTTTTACATAATAAAGAAATCGTTGTTAAACCGGAACAAGCATTAGTTGTTACCGAAATACTGGAAGCTATCTACAACTCGGCGAAGACAGGAAAGCCTGTATATTTTGATTAATTGAGGATAAATAATGTTATTAGATAAAGTAAGTGTGCAGATGTACAGCGTTCGAAAAGTCGAGGATGACTTTGATGGGCGCTTGAAAAGGCTTGCCGAAATGGGCTTTGCAGGGGTTGAACTTGCCGGCAATGCTCTTACTCCAGCAGAAATGAATGCCGCACAGCTAAAATACGGTATCAAGGTGGTAAGCTCACACATCAATCACACAAAGCTTCTTGCTGAAATTGACCAGCATATTGAGTACAATCTTGCCATCGGCAACCACCGTCTTGCATGTTCAAAAGCTGAAATGTGCGACAGGGATTCTGCTCTGCGCGTTGCTGAAGATTTAAACCGTTTCGGAGAAAAATGCAAGAAGAACGGCATGATTTTTTCATATCATAACCACGCTCATGAATTTGTTAAAGACGGAGATCAATATCTGCTTGACATTTTATATGCAAACACAGACCCTGGGCTTGTAAAGGTTCAGTTTGACGTTTACTGGATTACGAGAGGCGGCGCCGACCCTGTTGAAATGATTAATAAATACAGCGGACGCGTGCCCACAATGCACTTAAAAGACGGAACAGCCGAAACACAGGAGATGGCAGTCGGCGAAGGTCCGATCGACTTTCCTGCTATCATAACCGCGGCTAAAGCTGCCGGAACTGTTGAATTCATTGTTGAAACCGAATCAAAAACCGACGAGTACGGGGTTGTTTCCCGCTCATTAAATTATCTAACAAAGTAAGAAAGGTGTGCTAAAATGAAACTAGGCGTTTTAACCGTACCCCTTTATGATATGTCACTAGAGGATACAGTAAAATATTTAAGCAGTCTTGGCGTTGAAGCTCTTGAACTCGGAACAGGCGGGTCCCCAGGGAAAAAGCATTTAAATCCCGACGAGATGACAGATGAAAGAATAGCTGAAGTCAAAAAACTCGTTAAAGATTATAATATGGAAATAGCAGCACTTTCCTGCCACGGAAACTGCGTTCATCCTGATCCGGAAGTTTCCGGAAAAGATCAGGCTGATTTTGAAAAAACAGTTCTTCTCGCCGAAAAAATGGGCATCGATACAATCGTTACCTTCGGCGGATGCCCCGGTGACGGCAAGGGTGGCATGGTTCCTAACTGGGTTACCTGCACTTGGCCAAAATACTACAGCGAGATGCTTAAATGGCAGTGGGAAGAAGTCTTAATTCCTTACTGGAAAAAAGCATGCGAATTTGCAAACGCTCATGGTGTAACTAAAATAGCGCTTGAAATGCACCCAGGGTTTGCGATTTACAATCCAATAACTCTCCTAAAACTGCGTGAAGCTGTTGGGGATACCATCGGCGCAAACTTTGACCCCAGCCATCTTTTCTGGCAGGGAATCAATCCCGCAGATGCAATTCGCGAAATGAAAGGCGCTATCTATCACTTCCATGCAAAGGATACGAAAATCGATGCCAGAAATACAGCCATCAGCGGCGTTCTTGAAACACGCGGATATGCTTCTGTTGCTGAACGTGCATGGTCCTTCCGCACGGTTGGTTATGGTCATGATGCGCTTACATGGAAAGAGATCATCAGCGCCCTTGCAGTTATCGGCTATCAGGGAGCTGTTTCAATAGAACATGAAGATGCCCTTATGACTCCGAAAGAGGGCCTTGAAAAGGCAATCGAATTCCTTAAGCCATTAATTATAAAAGATAAGTCCAGTAAGATTTGGTGGGCGTAAACTTAAGCAAATGAGGTTATAAAAATGAGTAAATTTAAAGTCGGTGTCGTAGGATGCGGCCGAATATCTTCGAGACATCTTATGTCTGTCGCTGAAAATGAAAACTGCGAACTTGTTGCCGTATGCGATAATAAGCCTGAACGCGCTAAAGAAGCTGGTGAAAAATACGGCTGCAAGTATTATACTGATTATAATGATCTCGTAAATAACAAAGACATAGATGTAATTCATATTTGCACTCCGCATTATATGCACCCGATTATTGCCATCGCCGCTATGAACGCCGGGAAACATGTTCTAACAGAAAAACCGATGTCCATAGAACTAAAAGACGCTGAGGCTATGTGTGCTGCCGCACGTAAAAATGGTGTTACACTTGGCGTAATATTTCAAAACCGTTATAACGCAGGTTCAAAACTAATAAAGAAGTATCTTGATAACGGTGAACTTGGCAAAATCTATGCCGGAAAACTTGAAGTAACATGGAAACGAACAGATGAATATTACAGCAAAAGCGATTGGAAAGGCACCTGGGACAAAGAAGGCGGCGGCGTAATTATTGACCAGGCAATTCATACTCTTGATTTGATGAACTGGTTCGTAAACGATGAAATAGAGTATGTTGATGCTAATATTGCAAACCGTGCTCATAAAATTATCAAAGTTGAAGACAGTGCAAATGGAGTGATTAAGTACAAAAATGGCGTTCTGGTCGCTTTTAATGCTATTAACTACTACTCCTATGACGCTCCTGTAAAAATCGAACTCCACTGTGAAAACGGCATCGCATCAATGACTCGTGACAAGGCTCAAATTGTATTTAATGATGCCCGCACTATTACAGCTGAAACCCCCAAAGAAGATACTGCCGATTTTGGCAATGGTGTTATGAAATATTGGGGCAGCAGTCATAAAAAACAAATAACAAATTTTTATGATGCACTGAAAAAAGGAATTCAGCCGGACATCAATGGCGAAAATGCTCTTATCACACAGAAGTTTATCTGTGCAATATATGAAAGTGGAAAATCAGAGAAGAGAGTAATTTTTTAATAAAAAGCTCAGCAAATGCTGAGCTTTTTATTACAGTGCGCATTTGTATTTTTTTAGGTTTTTGGGGTGGATAGTTAGTTATCCACTCCAATCGAAAAGCAATTAAAAATTATCCTTTCAGAATCATTTCTGTTCTTGTTATTAACTGTTTTTCAATGCTCATATCCTGAAGAATATTTTTTTAACATTTAATATATTATACTTGACAACGAAGCGATATTATTGTAAAATAGCTTTTGCCTCTCGTGACAAGAGAAATGGCGGTATAGCTCAGCTGGCTAGAGCATTCGGTTCATACCCGAAGTGTCGTTGGTTCAAATCCGACTACCGCTACCATATATGACCCGTTGGTCAAGCGGTTAAGACACGGCCCTTTCACGGCTGTAACAGGGGTTCAATTCCCCTACGGGTCACCAAAAAACTCACACTTATGTGTGAGTTTTTTATTTATAACATATAATTATAGTAATGAGTAAATGTAACTGCCCCTTGCAGATTGAATTTTTGCATCAATGAATTAGTCTTTCCAGTCGTCGTAATATCCTTTTTCGCCAAACTTAAGTGGATTTTCTGACAGCTGTATACCATATAATTTTTGATTCCAATGACGATGAATTACCTCGGTTCCGAATTCATCGTCAATTGAAATTGGCTGCTGTGTGAATGTTGCTTCGTCATCCGCTCTTTGTTTTGCTTGATTTATTGAGCCTTCAACATTAAAATCGCCAAATCCGGTGTGATAATTAACTATATATTTCATACCTTTCATCCCTTCATAATAATTTTCTCTTTACTATTGTTCCAATAACACAACTTTATTAAATATATTTTTAAAAATTTTATACTTAAACTTAAAAGGACATCTATCGATTCCATTCGATAGATGTCCTTTATCTATTCTTTAGTTTAATGAAATATAGTTTTAATTAAAGCTTCTTTATTGTATCCATCACATAGCCCGCAAAATCCTTCGTTGTCGCCCCGGTGTCGCGTCCTGTGATTGTTACCCTCTTCTCAGTATACATGCAGATGTCAAGCGCTTTTTCGAGCTTGTCTGCCCTATCCTGATAACCTATGTGCGAAAGAAGCATTACAGTGGCACGCAGCATTGAACATGGATCGGCATATTTATCACGGCCTTCAGTGACCATTCTGGGAGCTGAACCGTGAATAGCCTCAAACATAGCATATCTTTTTCCAATATTGGCACTACCGGCTGTGCCGACGCCGCCCTGGAACTCAGCCGCCTCGTCAGTAATAATATCTCCGTAAAGGTTTGGAAGAACAACAACTTTGAAATCCTTGCGTCTCTTTTCATCAACCAGCTTAGCGGTCATTATATCGATGTACCAATCATCTGTTGTGATCTCTGGATATTCCTTCGCGATATTCTGGCACAGATTTAAAAACTTGCCGTCAGTCGTCTTTATAACATTTGCCTTAGTAACTATGGTCACACGGCCTTTTTTATTGTTACGGGCATATTCATAGGCAAGACGGGCAATACGTTCAGTACCATCGGTTGTGGTAACGACAAAATCGACTGCAAGATCATCGTTCACATTAACGCCCATGCTGCCGACTGCATACGCGCCTTCAGTATTCTCTCTGAAAAACGTCCAGTCGATTCCAAGCTCCGGCACCTTAACGGGGCGGACATTGGCAAAAAGGTCAAGGGCTTTTCGCATAGCGACGTTGGCGCTCTCTATGTTGGGAAGCCCGTCTCCGGCACGTGGGGTAGTTGTCGGCCCCTTTAATATTACATGGCATGCCTTAAGATCTGCCATAACGTCGTCTGGGATAGGTTTACCCGCTGCAATACGATTTTCGATCGTAAGACCTTTTATTTCTTTGAATTCAACTCTGCCCTTTTTAACTTCGTCTTCAAGCAGATATTTTAAAACACTGTATGACGCATCGGTGATAACAGGACCTATGCCATCACCGCCGCAGACGCCTATAACGATCTTATCAAGTTTCTTATAATCCACAAAATCCTTAGCGGATTTCATTTTTTCGACACGTTCAAGCTGCTGTCTTAATAATGTCTCAAATTTTTCGCCTGCTTTTTTTATTTCTGCTTCGTTCATTTTTTCCTCTCCTATTTTACTGAATTCTTGGTAAAGTTAAGCAATCCGCCGGCTTTCATAATTTCTTTATCTCTATCGGAAAGACCATGAACAGCTTTTATCTTTTTATCTTTATTTTTTATCGTTATAACAACATCAGTATCACTATCAAGTGCATCCAATATGTTATTAATCTCGAGGTTATCGCCCTGTTCCAGTATCTCAAAATCAGCCGGATCAGCAAAGGTTAAGGGCAGGATTCCTGCATTTATGAGATTGGCACGATGTATACGGGCAAATGATTTTGCAAGCACTGCACGAACGCCAAGGAAAAGCGGAACAAGTGCCGCATGTTCGCGTGACGAACCCTGACCATAGTTTGAGCCGCCTATAATAACACCGCTTCCCATTTCTTTTATACGCTGTGGAAATTCCTTATCGCATACAGCAAAGCAGAAGTTGGACATATAGGGGATGTTGCTTCTATAAGGCAGAATTTTTGACCCGGCAGGCATTATGTGGTCAGTGGTGATGTTGTCGCCTACCTTCAAGGCTACGGGCGCTTCAATAGCGTTTTCAAGCGGATTTGCAATTGGGAAAGGCTTAATATTCGGTCCGTGAATAATTTCGACATCGTTGTCAGCACCGGCTGGAGATACAATAAGATTATCATTTATCTTGAATGCTTCAGGCATAGAGACACTTATATCTGCAGAGCAGGTCATGGGACTCGTCAGCACACCGGCTAAAGCCGACACTGCGGCAGTCTCAGGACTTACAAGATAGATCTTGGCGTCAGCAGTACCGCTTCTGCCTTCAAAATTTCGGTTGAAAGTTCTTAGTGAAACACCACTGCTGTTAGGCGACTGACCCATGCCTATGCAGGGACCGCAGGTGGATTCCAAAAGGCGGGCGCCGGCATCCAAAATATCAGTAAGAGCTCCATTTTCCGCCAGCATGCTCAGCACCTGTTTTGATCCAGGCGAAATAGTCAGCGAAACACCTGGTGCAACCGTTTTTCCCTTTAATATTTTAGCAACCTTCATCATATCTGTAAAAGATGAGTTGGTGCATGAACCAATGCATACCTGATCTATTTTGATTGATCCGATTTCATCGACACTCTTTACATTATCCGGGCTGTGCGGCATCGCAGCCGCAGGAACGACCTTAGAAAGATCGATATCTATAACCTCGTCATACACTGCGTCGGGATCGCTTGCGAGAGGTGTATAATCCTTCTCTCTGCCTTCCGCCGTAAGGAAAGCATGGGTCACTTCATCTGACGGGAAGATCGAAGTCGTCGCACCCAGTTCTGCGCCCATATTTGTTATCGTCGCGCGTTCAGGCACAGTCAATGTCTTTATGCCTTCCCCGCCGTATTCGACGATTTTGCCGACTCCGCCCTTTACACTCATAATGCGAAGCACTTCTAATATTACGTCCTTCGCCGAAACGAAATCACGTAGCTTACCGGTTAGATTTATTTTCACCATTTTTGGCATCGTTATATAATAAGCTCCCCCGCCCATTGCAACAGCAACGTCAAGCCCGCCGGCACCCATTGCAAGCATTCCTATGCCGCCGCCTGTGGGCGTGTGTGAATCGCTTCCTATAAGGGTTTTGCCGGGTATACCGAAACGTTCAAGATGCACCTGGTGGCATATGCCGTTACCCGGTTTTGAAAAATAGACGCCAAACTTTGATGCGGCTGATGCAATAAACCTATGGTCGTCGGCATTTTCAAAGCCTGACTGAAGTGTGTTATGGTCTATGTATGCAACCGACTTTTCGGTCTTTACCCTTTTAAGCCCCATAGCTTCGAGTTCAAGATAAACCATTGTACCCGTCGCGTCCTGAGTTAAAGTCTGATCGATTCTAAGCCCTACTGAAGTACCCTGCTCCATATTTCCTGAAAGCAGATGGTTCTTAATTATCTTCTGTGCAATAGTAAGTCCCATAATAAAGCTCCTATCCCGCTCTATATTCGAAATAAGCACGAAAGCTTATCTTCTATAACGCGTCCGCCGCTTTTACGGCAAGCAGCATGCCGAAATAGTGGAAGAACATGGGCTAAAAACAACAAATATGAATACTTTATTTTATCATGTAAAAAACATATTTATCAACTGTCAATACGTACAAAATAACTGTACTTAACAGAGTGTCCATTAACATAATTTTGCCGATAAAAAACCAATTTTAAAAAGATATACACACAATCCACAGAGTTATCCACAGGCAAAACGCAGATTTCACAATATTTAGAGGGAAAATCGACAATTTTGGCCTGTCCATGTTATGCACAGAGCGTTTGTTCACAAATATGAGTCATACGTTTACATAACAACATTTTTTCAAGAATTTCTAAATTGCAAGCTCTTTTGACGCTTTGGCATTTAAAGCCATACCTGCGGTATTTCCCGATAAATATTCATAATAGCCCTGTGAGCCGATCATAGCTGCATTATCTCCGCAAAGAGGTAAAGGAGGCATGTAAAGTGTCATTTTCCGCCTATCGCATTCGCTTTTAAGTTCGTCTCTAAGCATGGTATTCGCAGAAACTCCGCCAGCTAAGACGATGGCCTTATAACCTGTCTTTTCAGCCGCTAGAATAAGCCTTTCAACAAGTGAGTCAGCAACAGCGCGGTTAAAAGATGCCGAAAAAGACTCTTTATCGATAACTTCGCTCTTTTGATCTGCGTTGTGCAAAAGATTTATTGCCGCGGTTTTTAAACCCGAAAAGCTAAAATTCAATGGTTCTCCATCAACGCTTGGGCTAGGAAAATGATATTTTTTATCATCGCCTTTTTCCGCAAGCTTGCCAATTTGCACCCCACCAGGATATTGCAGTCCCATTACCCTTGCGACCTTATCAAAACATTCGCCCGCGGCATCATCGCGTGTCTGCCCCAGAACATTATAATCGGTATAATCCCGCACCTCTATAATATTTGTATGACCCCCGGATACAACAAGTGCAAGAAAGGGCGGTTTGAGCTCTGGAAAAGCAATATAATTTGCCGCAACATGACCCCGTATATGATGCACTGGAATAAGCGGTTTTTGATACGACAAAGCAAGTCCTTTTGCAAAATTGACGCCAACAAGCAAAGCCCCGATAAGCCCCGGCCAAGCAGTAACAGCAACAGCGTCTATGTCTTCCATCGTCACTCCCGCCTGCGAAAGAGCTTCTCTTGCGACCCCGGATATTGCCGCAATATGTTCCCTTGAAGCAATTTCCGGAACCACTCCGCCGTATATCTTGTGTTTTTCGATCTGTGATGCAACTATATTTGAAAGCACCTTTCGCCCGTCAATGACAACAGCGGCGCTGGTTTCATCACATGAAGATTCTATCGCAAAAATTGTCATTTAAAACTCCTTATAATATTTTAGTCATAAGTACAGCGTCCTCCCGGGGATTTTCATAATAATTTTGCCTGAGCCCCGTTTCCTTAAAACCAAATTTTTCATACAGTTTTTTAGCGTTTTCATTCGAAGAACGCACTTCCAGATACATCTCTTCTATTTCCGAGTCCCTTGCATGTGAAATAAGTGCGTTTAAAAGCTTTGTTGCTATCCCTCTTCCCCTATATTCTGGCAAAACAGCAACACTCATTATCTCACCAGATCCCAAAACGTTGATCATTCCGGCATAACCGATAGGGTTTCCTTCCTCTTCAGCAACAACATAAACCGCCATCGGGTTAGAAAGCTCATTTTCAATAAGCTGGTGCGACCAAGGCGTGCTGAAGCAGACCTTTTCGATCTCAGCAAGTGCATCAATGTGTCTTGTGCACATAGGCACAAGGTCTACATCATTATTCATATATTCCTCACTTTGCCTCAAACCAGTTAGAGCCTTCTTTTACGTCAGCTTCCAGCAAAACTGCAAGATCTGCGGCATGTTCCATCTCTTCTTTAAGCAGTTTTTTCACCTGGTCTTTTTCATTTTTAGGCGTTTCTATTATTAATTCGTCGTGAACCTGTAAAATAAGTTTTGCTTTTAAGCCCTCGCTTAAAAGTCTATTATGAACCCTGATCATTGCTATTTTTATTATATCGGCGGCAGTCCCCTGAATAGGCGCATTCATTGCTGCGCGCTCTCCGAAGCTTCTTATGTTGTAATTAGATGACCTAAGTTCAGGAAGCCAGCGTCTTCTTCCAAACAGTGTAGTCACATACCCATTTTGCTTTGCATCCTCAATGGTTTTATCAAGGTATGATTTTATATTGTGATATTTATTAAAATAATTGTCGATATACATTTTAGCTTCTCTAACAGAAACCTTTATGTCATTTGACAGTGAAAAAGCTGATATGCCGTATACAATACCGAAATTGACGGCTTTCGCCCTTCTGCGAAGCTCGGGCGTTATCATATCCTCTGTTACTCCGAACACCTGGGTTGCAGTAAATGTATGAATATCCTCATGATTGTTGAAAGCCGAAATCATTGTCCCATCCCCGGCAATATGCGCGAGAACGCGGAGTTCGATCTGCGAATAATCAGCGTCCACCAATACATAATCGCTGCTCTCCGGAATAAACATACGGCGCATCTCACGCCCCATTTCACCTCGAGCAGGAATGTTCTGCAAATTCGGCTCAGTCGAGCTT
>JAUZPM010000038.1 GCA_030705925.1 Bacillota bacterium | reverse complement strand
GTCGAATGTCCTCCTTTTGATATGTCTTGTTGCAGTTGGCAGACCGCAGCTTTATTATATCAAAAGGAGTTTTTTTACTATACTCATCGCTAAAGCTTTTTCTGAACTCCCGGCATAGCCGGGAGTTTTCGTATTACAACATCAAAGCGGTAAACATGATAACATATTTACCGCTTATATTAATATCATTCGTCTTCCTGAATTATGCGCAAGTCTGAAAACAGCGATCTGATTTCCTCAAAGCCATATCCGTATCTGACGAGAGCATCCGAAACCTTCTTTTTCTGGCGTATATCCGTAAGATCATAACGCGCAAACCGCATATTATAAAGTGCTTTTATGTTTTCACTTAAATCAGTCAAAACCTTTTCCGATACTTCGCGTGCAAGATTATAGTCTATTCCGCGTGATATCAGCTCTGATATTACACGCCTCGGGCCAAAATGTTTTTCTATTCCGTATACCCTTGCAAGCCTCTCTGCATAAACTTGATCGTTAACATAGCCTTTTTCGGCAAGTTCTCTCACCGTTTTTTGAGCGACACTTTCATCGACGCCTTTTTCTTTAAGACGCTTTGATAGAGATCTCTCTGAAAAATCCGTTTGTGACAGTGATCGCAGCGCCTTCTCCCTTGCCGAATACTCTAATGCCATTTTTCTTATGGCTTTAAGCTGAGACTCAGAAATCTCACTTTCTACAGAGATGTTCAATGCACCCACATCCGCTGCCGAAATAGATAATCTCTCTTCGTTCGATAAGAAAATCGTTGCTTTCCCGCCTAAAGTATAGGTGATCTTTTCTATGTAGAGCATTATTCAAAATCAGCGGCTGAAATATCTATCGAACCGGTTGGCGCTGGCGTAGAAGCTGGTTTTGCCGGAGAAGCCGCCTTTGCCGGAGTCGGCTTGGTTTTAGATGCTGCCTTTTTCATTTCAGCGTATATCTTGTCTTCTACTTCTTTTGCCATCTCGGGATTAGCGGTAAGAAACTCGCGGGCATTATCTTTTCCCTGACCTATCCTGGTCTCGCCGTAAGAAAACCATGAACCGCTTTTATTTATAATATCGAATTTAACTCCTAGATCAACTATCTCGCTGTCTTTTGAAATGCCCCTGCCGTAAAGAATATCGAATTCAGCCTCTTTAAACGGAGGAGCAACCTTATTTTTAACGACCTTAGCTTTTACTCGGTTGCCGTAAACTTCGGTGCCGTTCTTAAGCGTTTCTATTTTCCTTATATCGATTCTTGTAGAAGCGTAAAATTTGAGTGCACGTCCGCCAGGAGTGACTTCCGGATTACCATACATAACGCCCACTTTTTCGCGGAGCTGGTTGATGAAAATAGCCACAGTATTAGACTTTGCAATTGCGCCCGCAAGTTTTCTAAGCGCCTGCGACATAAGTCTCGCCTGGAGCCCAACATGTGAATCGCCCATCTCGCCTTCTATCTCGGCTCTTGGAACAAGGGCAGCGACAGAGTCAACTACGACTACATCTATTGCGCCGCTGCGTACAAGCGCTTCTGCTATCTCAAGCGCCTGCTCGCCAGTGTCAGGCTGTGAAACAAGAAGCGAATCGACGTCAACACCAAGATTTTTTGCGTATACCGGGTCAAGCGCATGCTCTGCGTCTATAAAAGCGGCAATACCGCCGTCCTTCTGTGCCTGTGCAATGACTGAAAGAGCCACAGTTGTTTTACCTGACGATTCAGGTCCATACACTTCAACGACTCTGCCGCGCGGAACCCCGCCTATCCCCAGTGCCATATCCAAAGCTATCGATCCTGTGGAGATTGCGGCAACATTCATTGCGGTATTTTCACCCAGCATCATTACAGAGCCTTTTCCGAACTGCTTTTCTATGTTCTGAAGAGCAGTTTCAAGTGCCTTCATTTTATCTGCCATTTTAAAATCCTCCACTTTTTAATATCCATTTTATGTTTACAAGTATATCAAATATCAGAGAAAAACTCAACTTATCTTTATCCCGTACACTACCCTGTTATTTCCATTTAGATCATCTACCGAAGAGATTTCTGCAAAACCCGCATCTTTCAGTATATTAGTGACTTTTTCCCTTTCGTCAAAGCCAATCTCAACAGCCAAAATTCCTTCATCTTTTAAATTTTTGACATAATGACAAGCGATTTCACGGTAAAAATCAAGCCCGTCGTGTCCCCCGTCTAGTGCAATATGCGGCTCAAAATTCAGAACTTCCGGCTGTAAATCATTCATAACATCGGTTTTTATATAAGGTGGATTAGAGACTATTACATCAAAAAGTCCGTTAACAGGTGTTCCGGCAAGAACGTCCGCCTTTATTACTTTAAAATTAGAACTTGCTTTCCAAAGGACTGCATTATCCTCAGTAAGATTTATCGCTTCTTCAGAAACATCTGCCGAGACCACATTGACTTTAAAATCTTTTAGTAAATGCCATAATCCTAGTCCAACGCAGCCGCTGCCGCAGCATAAGTCCAATATATCTATTTTCGAGCCTGGAGTATATCGTTTTTCCATCTCACAGGCGACGCATCGGACTAAGGTTTCAGTGTCTTCACGCGGTATAAGAACGCCCTCTCTGCACAGGATTTCCCGCCCGCAAAACTCCCACTCTCCTAGGATATACTGAAGTGGTCTTCCCTTAATCCGCTCTGTAACCGACCTTCTGATCTTTTCAGCTGCGTCATCTTCGCATTGCTTCTCTAAAAGAATATCCGACTTGCTTAAGCCTGAAAAGTATGAAATAAGTTCTCCAGCCTCAAATTTCGCGCTTTCTATTCGTGCCGTTTTAAGCTCTTTAACAGCCTCGCGATAGAGTGCTGATGCGCTTACCACTGCACAATACCGCCATCTTCAGGCAGCACCAGTTTAACCGCTTTAATCGCAATTTCAAGCATGGAATCATCCGGCTCCTGTGTTGTTATTTTCTGAAGCATCATTCCGGGAAATGAAATTATCCTCGTCAGGATATTGTCATAACGTCCCGCAAGCTTTAATAGTTCATAGGATATCCCAACTACAATCGGTAATAATGCGATTTTGAGCAAAACTCTTATCAGCACACTGTTCCATGATACGAAAGAGAAGATAAATATTGAGACTAGTAAAACTATCGCAATAAAATTCGTGCCGCATCTGGGATGAAGTCTGCCGAAAGAACGGGCATTTTCAACAGTAAGCTCTTTTTTTGCCTCATAGCAGAAAATCGTTTTATGCTCTGCTCCGTGATACTGGAACACCCTTTTTATATCTTTGAGCCGTGAGGCAAGAATAATATATACAATAAAAATCGCAAACTTAAGTATTGCTTCTATTGCTGTTTTTCCGTTCTGAGGCAATATGTTGCCAAAGATTCCTGTTATCAAAGTCGGCAGGACTGAAAATAAACCTACAGCTATTACGACACCAAGTATCAGTGCCAAATACATAGCAACATCCATAAGGCTTTTGCCAAATTTTTTGGAAAGCCATACTTCAAACTTTGATGGTTCTTCTTCTATTCCCTGACCTGCAACATCGGCGGAATAGGCAAGGGCTTTATAGCCAAACATCATCATCTCAATAAAATTTACCACACCGCGGACTATAGGCAATTTTAATATAGGATACTTATCCTTTATGGTGCCGACAGTAAGTGTTTTTGTTTCAATTGATCCGTCAGGTTTACGAACAGCTATCCCTACATTTTCGGGACCTCGCATCATAACCCCTTCTATCAACGCCTGACCTCCGATAGAAGTTGCATTTTTAACTTTACTCATTGATTCTCCATTACCTTATGATTTTATCAATCACAACACCGCTTTTGTAGGCTGGCGGCACGCCAAATTTTAGATACTAAACTTTTTAATGAGAAACGGCATTCCACAGGATGCAAATATGCCGACACAAAAATATCGCAGTACACGCATGGCAGACGTATCGGGAAGAACCGCTTTAAGTCCAGATAAAAGCAATAATAAAAGCAGAATGCCTAAAACGAATCTAATTATTCGTCTTTTAATGCTGCCTTCAATTGTAAAGCTTATATACTTTACTTCAAGCATTGTTCCCAAAACTGCCCCAAGTGAAATGCCAACCCCTGTAAATACATCATTTGACTGAGGCGGAATCGTCCCTTTAATGAATAATGGAATTATACTAAGGAAAGCCGGAACTAAGAACCAAAGGTATTTAAAGGTATTTTCCTTTACAGCTTCATACAACTTATTCCCGAAATATGCCCAGCCAAAACCTATTATTAAAGCAGCAATTACATCAGTCAGATAATGGACACCCAGCACAAGCCTCGAAAAAGCTACAAGAAAAGCGTACGTTATGATTACAGCACGAATTGATTTTCTAGTGAATTTATTTTTTAATATGCCTGCTAAAACAGAGGCATTTTGTGTATGTCCACTAGGGAAAGAATACCCTGTCGCTGTCGACTTTCTTAAAACACTTACCTTATCTGATATGTCAAAAGGTCTTGGCACCCTAAAGACATTTTTAAAAAAGCCATTAAAGCCGATTCCGCCGGAAAGAATGAGAGACAGCCTTCGTCCCAGGTCTTTATTTATGCACCAATATATCATGCAAGCAATTACAACTACAGTATACTGCTCTGCAAGCATTGTAATTGCTTCAAAAATATATTTTATATATATCGGAAATAGATTTGATAGAAATTCTGTGATAATAATATTCATGCCCATTTCTCCTTATATAACAGTATATATTTTTTTTGCATAATTCACAAGGAAAAAAAATTGTAATCACTATCAATTTAGTATATAATTAAGATTACGTCAAAAATCTAGTTATTGGAAATTTGGGTGAGTTCATGTTTTGGCCCTTACAAAGGGTATTTTCTGTTAGATACCTTTTAAATCCCGGCATCGCGCTAGGCAAACTGCCGAAATCTTTACAAGCTTATAAAAATGTTATGTACATAGCATTCCCAGCGATGGTAGAACTAATTTCAGTCTCGTTAATTGTTGCTGTTGACAACATGATGGTCGGCGTTGTTGGGCCCGAGGCAATTGCCGCGGTTGGTCTTACTACACAGCCCAGAATGATATTTATGTGTTTTCTCTTTGCACTCAATGTATCTGTAACAGCGATCGTCGCACGTCGAAAGGGAGAACAGCGGCAGGATGATGCAAATTACGTACTTCGGCATGGCATTATGATTGCCGGGATAGCCGGGGTAATATTGGCGCTTCTAGCAGCAATTCTTGCAAAACCTATTATGTATATAGCCGGGGCAAAAAGCGATACGATAATTTATGCGACAGAATATTATAGAATTTTAATGCTAAGCCTTCTGTTTCAGCCCTTTACCCTAGTGATATGTGCCGCGATGAGGGGTATCGGTAAAACAAAAATTACCCTTATTGTAAATGTGACAGCAAATATCGTTAACATAATTGGCAATTACCTTTTAATTGGCGGAAATTTCGGTTTTCCAAAGCTTGGTGTCAAAGGGTCAGCTATTGCTACGTTAGTGGGAAATTTCGTTGCATTCATCATGGTCGTTATTACTATATTTAATCAAAACTCATACTTAAAAATTTCAAAGGGCGACAGCTTTCGCTTTCGCCCTGATATTCTGAAAAGTATATGGAACTTAAGTTCAAACGCACTACTGGAACAGCTCGTTCTGCGTTTTGGCTTTTTTATTTTTGCCCGGTTTGTCGCCGATCTTGGAACTGAGGCTCTTGCAACCCACCAGATATGCCAGCAGACTTTGAATATAACATTTAATATTGGAGATGCACTTGGAGTTGCAGCGACATCTCTTGTGGGACAAAATCTTGGCAAAAAACGTCCCGACCTCTCAATGCTTTACGGAAAGGTTGCTCAAAGGATCGCTTTTTCAATTTCAACCGTTTTATTTGCACTCATATATATTTATAAAAATGCAATCGTCGGTCTATTCACAACAGATATAAGTATTATAAAGGCTGCCGGGCCAATAATGTCAATTCTGGCTTTGGCTCAGCTGCTTCAAACTTCTCAGGTTATTATGGCAGGAAGTTTACGTGGGGCAGGAGATACAAAATTTGTAGCCATGTCGTCATTTATAAATATTGGTGTTGTACGGCCGATATTAAGCTATCTGCTTATCTACCCGTTTGGATTCGGTTTGGTTGGAGCTTGGGTTACAATATGCGTCGATCAGACTGTCCGTTTTATAATGCTTGGTAGACGTTTTTCAGGTTTTAAATGGTCAACACGTGAAGTTTAGTTTTAACCAAATAACAAATAAAACGATTACAACCGCAATAGATAAAATAGTAAGAAAAAATAACATTTGCTTTCTTGACATATATATTCCCCCCTTTAATAATATTCATAACAAAACAAAAAAAGAGCGTTAAGCTCTTTTTTTGTTTTAGTCTGATTACATGTAATCATTTGTGTTCGATAATGCACACATGGTCTTTGAATTTAACAATTTTGCCGCCAATAATGGACTTTTTTGTTCATTGTAAATATAATAAGTATACTATTTGTAACAGGTGGTGATTAAATGCAGACACCATTACTTATGAAATGTTTTCATATAAGTGAGATCGTTCACTCATTTACCGGTATTGAATGTAGACTATTCGACCTTGAATCTGGCATTCTGCCAATTAAAAGCAGTTGCTATTGCGACCGCTGCTGTAAATACGAAAATACCGACTGTGACCCTGTTACAGCATATATGCAGGCAGTATCAGAAGCTGATAGCGCTGGCGGAACTTACATATATTGTTGTCCATCTGGCTATATATTTATTGCGAATACAATTTATCAGAATTCCATGCTTTCGAACGGGTTAATTACTGGGCCGATTCTTACTTCTGACAACAAAATAGAAATGCAGAATATTTCTAATTGTGTTGTCCCACCCAGTAATATTCCCATTTTGAGTAAAGATAAGGTTACTGAACTTGGACAAATGATAAATGCAATGTGTTCAGGTCTTTCTACCCAAATCAGTTTTCATAGATCTAAACCTTTAATATCCGAACATTCCTTTATTGATTACTCAGAAAGATATTCGATTGATTCAGAAAAACTAATAATACGAATGGTGTTGTCCGCAGAAAAAGAAGAAGCCGAACAAGCTATTTCGAATTATGTAAATGATTTATATACTACAAGTGGATATAATATTACTGCTGTAAAAAGAAGACTATCAGAACTCGTCGTTCTTATATCCAGAGCTGCGATTGACGGCGGCGCCGATAAAACATATATTTTTTTACTCAACACTCAGCATATAAAAGAACTAAGTTTCCCAACCACTATTGAAGAACTTGACCAATGGTCCGTAAAAATGATCGGTAGATATATAAATAATATGCTTGATTGCAGACATGTTAAACATGCAGATATTATGGAAAAGGCACTCCAGTATATCCGTTTAAATATTGATCGGAAAATAACGCTGAGTGACGTAGCAGAACATGTCTACTTGAGTAAATCATATCTCAGCAGAATATTTAAGAAAGAACTAGGTTGTACGTTTACTGAGTATACAAATAATCTTAGAGTTGAAAAAAGTAAGGTATATATACTTGATAATTCCGTTAGCTTAGTTGATATTGCAAACGCTGTGGGTTTTGAAGACCAAAGTTATTTTACAAAAGTATTTAAGAAAACGGTGGGTATTTCGCCAGGAAGATATAGAGATTTAAGAGGAAATATTTAGATATATTTTGCAAATAAAAAAGGAAGGGATCACCTTCCTTTTTTTATTGTATAACTTAAGTTTCAAGCTGTTTTCCCAGATATACGGCGCCTGTTTGAGCTAGCTTAATTTCAGCATCTGAGGGTGGGGTATTTTTATCAGTTAAAACAATGCAAACACTTCCTATTACGTCTCCCTCTGAAATAATTGGCACAGCAACAGATGCAGTTGTATTAGTATTCTCTTCAATTATAGTCAGGGGATGCATAGATCCGCTTTTATATAAATACGTCTGTCTTGAATCCATCATACGTTCAAGTTCTGATGAAATACGTTTATCCTGAAGTTCCTTCTTTAAGTTTCCTGAAGCTGCTATTACAGCATCACGGTCACTAATTGCTACTGACATTCCAGTAGTTTTGTTTAACGCATCAGCATATTGCATTGCAATATTTCCAAGTTCACCAATTGGTGAATATTTCTTAAAAATAACCTCACCGTCGCGATCGGTATATATTTCAAGCGGTTCACCTTCGCGAATTCGCATTGTCCTTCTAATTTCTTTGGGTATTACGACACGGCCGAGATCATCTATTCTTCTCACTATACCTGTGGCTTTCATATAAATCCTCCTCAAAGATAACAGATGTTCCAAATTTGTTTCTTTCTGCGTTTAGTATCTGTTAACAAAAGTGGATTTATGCGCTTTAATTTGTCCAAATTTAGCGTACTTTTTTGGTAAATTAATTAATTAATTACATTTTTTAATATAAAAAAGATGCCCTCCTGAGAGGAGGACATCTTTTTTTAGAAAATTCTAGTTTTGAAAATAATTCGAAAGCATTTGTGCAGTTTCTGCTCTGGTAGCAGTTCCATTCGGATTTATCTTACCATCTGAGCCGTTGATATAACCATTTGCAGCTAATAGCAAGATATCATCTTTTGCATAAGAAGCGATACTTGAAATATCGTTGAAGTATACCTTTGAGGTGTCTGCTTCCTCATCCAGCAATCCGAAAGCTTTTAGTGTTCTCGCAAGCAAGACAAACATATCCTGTCTTGTGACATTTGCCTGAGGATTGAAATTACCGTATGCTCCTGTGGCTATTCCAAGATCTTTTGCTGTAGCTACTGCGCTTGCATAGTATGCACTTGCATCGACATCGTCGAAAGTGCCTGTTCCAGTCTTGTCGCCGGCAAAAGCCCTCATCAGCATTAGAGTTATATCTGCTCTGCTGATGTTATTATTCGGTGCAAATTTTCCATCGCCAACGCCATTTACTATGCTTCTTGCCGCCATATATTTCGCAGCATTTTCGTACCATTTACCTGTTGTATCGTAGAAACTTATATCTCTGTAGAATACTGCAACATTTCCGCTGACTTCACCATGCCATGAAACCTTACCGTCTTTATACGAGCTGCTAGGCAGGTATGTTACGGAACCATCTGCATTAATTACTCCAGCAACAAGGTAATCGATATTCTGAGAAGAATCTGCCGTGTAATTTACAGATACTGCCTTATCCACTTTAACTGTATCGCTGACCTGATTGGTTAATTTATCAGTTGAAGAACCAGATCCTGTATCGCTGCCTGAGCCTGATCCGCCTGTGCCGCTGTCCGAACCTGAACTGCCGCCTGCTCCGCCAGAAGCACCATTATTATCAGAACCGATATTTAGGTCACCTGAGCCGACCGTAACAGTATAAGTCGCTTTTGAATTGCCCGCTCCGTCAAGAACCTCAATAACAGCTGTTGCGCCTGTATTGCCAAGTGTAAGGGTAGTAAGTCCTTGGGCACTATATTGTTCAACTCCGTTTACACGTAACTTAAGCGAAGGACAATTAAGAACCGGAACAACTGTTGCTGATTTTGTTCCTTCCGGAACAGATACTCTGTAACTTGTACTCTTATCGGAAAGTGCGACATTAACCGTATTATTACCTGTCATCAGACTTAAAGATTTGAGACTATAATCAGTCTGAGGTGTAGGAATCTGTTCAGGAACCACGCTGCCAGGAGTCGGTGCAGCTTTAACACTAAGCTTAGTAGCTTCTGGAATACCGATTGTTGGATACTTATAAATAATTGAATTATTTTCAGTAAAGTCACTTAAAATAGTATTCCAATTATACTTAGTCGTCAAAGTACTTACATCGTTGATCTTAAATTCAATCTGTTTTGCGCCTGAATCAGCAAGCACATATCCGTCTATCGGAATTACATCATCTTCAGTAAGATTTGTTCCATAAAACTTGTTGAAATCACTAAGGGTAAAGCTGCTGTCAGCCCTATACCATACAAGTTTTGTTCCATGAGGTGCGATTAATGTCTGGTTAGGATGCTCTGAATCCGCCGCAAATTTATAAACTTCATACTGATTTGCAGTTTTATTTGCAGGTGTGGTGTTCATGCTTTCCCACATATTAATAGAGTCACCATTTAGGTCCATCGCCTGGTTTGTCATATTATAGAGCTCAATATACCTGACTGCATTGTCCACTGCAACGCCCTTTTTGTTATGGACAGTATTATTGACTGCTGTTATTTCCGAAATCATGATCGGAGTTATTGCAGTGTATCCGAGATCATAATATTCCTTGCCATTAAGCTTGCCGGATACTCTTACGTAAATACGCTGATTATTAATATCTGTCGCAAGGTTAGCTGCAGCTGTAATGGTTTGATTTGGCGCAAGACTTGCATATGTCCTGGTTTCAACAGGAACTGCAGTGTTTGTTGCCGCAAGAACAGCAGGATCTCTTGATGCCTCAGGTTTTGCCATTTCTGCTTCATATGCAGCGAGATCTTTGCTTAGAACAAGCTCAGAATCTGTTACTCCGGTCTTGTCTGATCCTCTGAAGAAATCAACTTTAACATCCGTAAGTGTACCATTGCTGGTGTTTTTAATCGTAGGTATTACAGATATAGGTTTATTGACATCATCAGACTCACCCTGTGCGTAATCAGTAATCTGAATATTATTTGAACGTTCAACCCATATTGGTGCTGTCAGTGAACGGCTTGCTCCATTCTTAACGAATTTTACTAGGTAATATTTGTATTCAGGGGGAAGCGTGAATTTAACATTTATCTGTCCGTTAACCACATCTGCTGATGTAAAGGTCCTCTGGTAAACGATAGTTGAATCTTCAGATACAACTGAAAGTTCTCCTCCCGGTACAGCAGAACCGTCTGCATTAAATATACCGATATCAAAATCAAGTTTTTCAGGATCTTTTAAGCGAGAACCCATCCACTCATTATTGATCTTGTAATTAATACGGATATTTCCGTCACCTGATTCGTATGCTCTGCCCTTGCTCCAAGCTTCAAGGAGATTGTCTCGTGTCAAGGCTGGGGCTAAGGTTACGCCAGTCCTTGGAGTAAGTGTTGTCCATCTCTTCTGATGGTTATCCTCGTTACTAGTTGGAGCGAGATGCCAGCCTTTAGTAAGTGCTCTGTAATATTCAGTTTCACTTGCTGTATAGTTGATTTCTATCAGCTGCATCTTTTTGTCGTATGCTTCTGAATAATAACCAAAATCGTCAAATGTTCCCCATCCATAAGTCGGATGATTGAACTGACCAACAACGTTCGGATCTGCGCAAAGTTCTTTATAGTAATCTTCGAGCGTGATTTGAACATTTGCCTCTACCCAGTCTGCATTGATCGCATTTGAGTGACCCTGCCAGCCGGTTGCATTATTCCAAGTCATTTCCCAACCGTTAAAGTTTATAAATCCGCCAGGACCTGGGTTATAAAATTGTTTTTCATCATTAATTTCATTTGCATAAGTGTATGAATTCAAATAATGGTTATGGTCAGTTACTGAGAAATAATCAGCATGACCTTTATCACGGGCATAAGTGTATGCTTCAACAACTGTGCCTTCACCATCTGATTCGGCGGTATGGCTATGCACCTCACCATGGTAGTGATTAAGGACAGAATCATCGCCTATTTCGAAATAGGTGAAATGATCTTTTGCACTTTGAACGAACGGTAAGTTCCTATTGCCGTTGTTATCATATGCAACAAATTCAGCAACATAGGTGCCATCTGCATATGCATTTCCTGGTGTGTAATTTAATGTATAAACACGACCATCGTTTGTAATTGCTGAATTTGAAGTAACATCATACTGGCTCTGGCAAAGCATTGAAGAATCAACTTTTCCATCTTTCTTAACAGATGCTTCAGGGGCAACATATAGTTTTATACTATTTTTGTTTATGCCTGAATTATCTTCAAAAGTAAGCTTAAAGCTTGGAGTTTTGCTGTCTTCATAGAAATAATATGGCTCCGGCTTATATGTTAATAACTGAGGACCTACTTTATCGTTGAAGTTAACTTTAAATGGTTCACCTGTCACATCATTAAGCGAAACCTTATGGAGTCCGTCTGATGCCTCAAAGTAGAACTGGAGATCATTTGAATATTGAATATACTCGTTAGGAACAGTAAATTCATAATAGTTCGGTTCATTATAAACTGGTGTCAATTGAGCTTCGATATAACCATTTGAGTCAGCAGCTAAATATTTTCCCGTTGTATAAGTCTTAAATTTAACTGCAGAATATCTTAACTCGCTCTCATCAATTATTTTAACTTTAATATGATAGTCCCCGGTATCTATCGGTTTATCATTAGTATTCTGATAAATTATAAGCGGAGACTGGACATCATCATAGTTGACTTTTTTCTGACGATAATCAATCGTTCCCGGTGACGGTTTTACAGATTGATCAAGTTTAGTAAGATTAACTGTACCATCAGTCGGTGGCCCGTATGTAACAACCATCTCAGACGTACCATTATTGTAGCCTTTATCCACCTCATCGTTATACACTAGGCTGCATACATACTTACCCGAATCGTCATTATCCTTTAATATCCTGATATATTTTATGCCCGTATTACCAAGGTTAAAACAGTTTGGATAACGAGCAGAATTTGCAGGAATTTCAAGGACAGGCACGTTTGAGTTTCCGATTCCCCATCTGTCTTTAAAGTCCTGAACATTCATTTGCGCAGTTTCTGAATCAACAGTCACAAACCAGAGGATTGCAACATCGTTTGGATAAAGAATACAGTCTTGAGTAATATCACTCTTCTTGATCTCGTTAGGCTTCGTCTTAATGCTGCCTATATATTCCATACGATAATCTTTAAGATTGATAGGTCCGTTACTTATATTGGCAACTTCCATATACTCAGCATTATCTGCACCCTGCGGATTTGCCATAACTTCTGTTACTATAAGATCCGGCACAGGTGACGCAGGTGTAATCTTCGTTGAATAATACTTTCCATCAGTCGTAGGTGCCTTTAATGTGCCCGAGGTTATAAAATAATTGACTTTAGTATTGTTCTTTAACTCGCCTTTTGGAATAACACCATTATAGAAGGTTGTATAAACGTCATTCCCGTCTGCGTTTGTTGTTTTTTCGGAGGTTCCTTTAGTCATTGTGATTGTTTTAGAGGGTACATTATCATTAAATCCATAAACCACCTGCATGTTTTGGCTAGAATTGCTGTCAGTTACCTCGGCAGTAATCGTTAAGTCTTGAGAATCGACAGCCTGCTGCATCGGTGCATGTATAATTTGCCCGCCCTTTGAAAGTTCACTGTTGACAGGAACTACATCAAAGTACATATCATGAACCGCAACATTTTGTTTCGGATATAACCCAGAACCTGCCGGAATTTCGCCGCCGAATTTATCCGCAAGTGTAAGAGAATAGTTGTAGCGCTTAAACTCATTCAGCTGTCCAGGAGTGTAGTAAATTTTATTATCGGTAATAAGAGCGTCTTTTGTTACATCTTTACCGTCAAATACTAACTTGGTCTTTGTTAAGTCAACACCTGAAAAATCCTTATAGTTTATGACAATCTGTCCGTTAAACGCACGCTCAACCTGTGTTCCCTGTTCAGGATATTGGCTTAAGATACGAGGACCAGATACATCGGTTATGGATTGAACAAATGGGTTGTAGGCACACTCTTCTGGGAAAACAGTTGAATCTGTTCCATCGGTTGCAACAAAATAATAAGAAATTTGTTTTGCAACTTGCAATTCGCTAACCGGTATTTCACCAGTGTAATAATCCGTAGACCCTTCTTTTGTAAGGAATACCGGTCTATAAAATTGCTGGTAGTTCAACTTATAGAATAGTACAACATATGCAGTATCAGCATCTTTTACCTGTATCCTGAATTCCGTTTGATCAGGCTCTCTATAATCTGAAGATTTGTCATATACAATCTGTGGTGCAACCCCGTCACCCTTTTTTGTCTGATCAGCATCCAATGCACCAGGACTCGGATTTGCAGCATAGTCAAACATAACGCTATTAATATGATCGATCGGGTCATAGCCTGGGAAGAACAAATATTCTATAGCCGTTCCGTTTACCTGTTGGGTAACAGAGTCTGCAGCAGTCAGGTTATCAGCATAGTTATAGCCAGCTTTTGCTATTTCTTTTTTCGCTGTTTTATCATATATTGCAGCTCCGCGTCTGTAAGCACTGCTGTTCTGAAGTCCGGTTGCTCCTGTAATACCGCTGCCGTCAACATCGCTGTTAGCAGGTGCGATAACTCTATCATCTTTGGATGCTACTGGCATACCGTTTGCTGAGTAGAAAGATTCCCACGCGTCATCTCTTTGCTGTTGTGTTGAATATTTAACACCGCCCTCAGTAAACGATGCCGAGTTATAAATAAAGTAAATAAAAGGCTCATTTGGTTTAAGAATCTTGGAACTGTCGTCGTCCCAAACTAATGGATTAACATTATACGCAGTTGATGCTATGTTTGGATAAATGCGCATTTCAAGATTACTGAGAGGTATATCATGATCGGTCGTGTTTACTATTTCGACATACTCCCAAGGGTCACCGCCTGCAGGGTTAGGACACATCTCTGAAATTACAACATCTGAAGTTGTCACAGGTTGGTCATTGTGGTTAATCTTAGTTGTATATTTCTGAGAATCAACTTTGTTTCCGCCGGCATCTACAGCCTCGAAATAATATTCAATTGTACCCATTGTATTAACTTCACTCTGCGGAATTGTTGCAGAGAAAGTATTTGATTTAACTGGAGTAGTGCCATTTGTGGTGACAAAATCGGTAATCAGGGTTTTAAAATCTGTGGCATTAGAATTTCTATAATATAACTCGCCGTATCTCAAGGAAACGTCATCATTCATATTCGCCGACAACGTGACTGGTCCTACTTCAGCGGTAGGTACGTTTGTATGATTTGCTATTGTTGGAGGCGTTACATCGGAATAGTCTACTGGCAAGTATGGCCAATACGGGCTTGCTTCACTGATTGAATTCGTATTTTCGCCACTTGTAACTTTAACGGCAGTAGATGCTTGTTTTGAACTATCATAATACATATGTCCAATTGAACAGTCAGCATTTAACTGGTCACCCGTATATGTCATAGTTGCTGTTACACTGTCTTTAAAGTTGCTAGTTGTGGCATTCTTGCTTACTAAGTAAACATTAGCTGTTACTCCGTTAGCAATATTATTTAAGAAAAAGGTTGTACCGGTATCTCCTAATGTAGGAGATGTTGTGCCAAACTGCATGTGCTCTGCAACTGCAATTTCAGCACCTGGTTTTCCATAGTTCGCCTTAAAGTTCGCCGATGTCAAATTAGAAAGAGCAGTAGGAGTATTTGATTTAATCCAAATACCTAAATACTGACCCGGTGCCAAATTAAGTTCTGATGGCTCCTGCCCATTATCCGCTGTAGTATATTTTGAAATATTATTGAAATATACTTTTCCGGCATTACTTGAGTAAAGTTCTTCATACGCAAGCTTATAATCAAATAGGTCTATCGTTTTATTTGAGTTATTATAAACCTCGACATAATCAAAACCATCATCGCTTCCGACGTTGGCTGAATTGGCAGAGGCTTCAGTAAATATAATGTCAGTTCCTTTTTGGACTTTAGCTTCATACGTAGGCGTGTTCATCGTTCCCGCAGAAATACTGTAAGTGATCATGCCTAGTGAAGATAAATCACTATATGGAATCGACGCTGTATATGTGGCCATTGTCAGCCCGCCGGACAATGATTTTGATGAACCCTGCATCACCATAGGAATAGATACCGTATTCGTGGTATTCTTCTTCTGGTAATTTAACGTCGGAGCTGATCCGCCGACAACAGTTGCAGCAATTACTAATGGGCTGTTATAGTTTACATAATCCACCGGAGTATGAATAATCTGTGCTGAGGTAGGCTCGGTAACATTAACTGTTATTGTTGCAGAGCCAGTGTTAGGTGTAGCTGATGTATCGGTTACCATAAGTTTTATGGTATGTGTACCTATAGTTAAAGGATTGGCTGCAAAAGAATATGATACAGATGTATCCGAAACATCCGTAATAGGAATGGAAATTGGGGTCCCGTTATCAACAACGACCTTGCCGCTCCATTTATCTATTGACATCTCATCGGATACGGTTGCAGCTATAGTTCCTGCAAATGCACCGGCAATAGAGTAACCGTTGTCAGGAGATGTAATATTAACTACTGGAGCATTATGGTCAGAGAATACGGTTTTATATGGCTGAGACGCTGATCCGCTTGTTGCGGTATTATTATTGCCGTCGGCAGCTTCAAAATAATATTCTATATATGCTTTTCCAAGCACCTTACTTGCAGGTATTGTTTCGGATAGCTGGAGCTGAGTTTTGTCGCGAGAATCTTCAGCAACATAATTATGTTCGACTTTTGTCCAAACGGAACTTCCAGCCAAACGGTAGAATATACGACCAGTGCGGATATCATCAGAATCGGTGATGCCTGCTGAAAGGGTAATTGAACCAGGCGTTGTTTCAGAAATTGGCGTTGTAGAAATTACCGGAGGTGTACTATCATCAGTGTACAACGGTTTCTGGAATGAATCTAAACTTCCAATATCGTTTAATGTACTGTCTACACCCTGCATTGTCGGGTATGACTTCATTATTTGATTAGCATTATCCCATGCCAGCTTTACAGAGTTTCCTGGTGTGAATTCTGTTGATGAGAAATAGTATCTTGCAGTGCTGACAACTTTTTGATCTGGTCTTACTACTGTTTGTTTATCAGCTGAAGCCGGAGCAGGATCGACAACATCGGCCGGATTATTTGTACGTTTTGAAAGCTTAATAACATATAGATTGACTCTCGCTCCGCCATGATTGACCATGTAGAACCCAGAAGGCGTACCGTTTGTCATTGTGCTTCCCTGCCCGCAGATCAAAGTTTGATCCAGATTAACTTTAGGCAGGTTGGTCTTAAGGTCATTTAAAGTTTGAGTATTTGTATTGACAAGTTCTTTGCACCATAATGTCATTGTCGACTTTGGAGGGAATGGAAGACTTGTAACAGTAGATTCGTCGCCAGGTACACCATATTGATAGTATTTCGTTATGAAGTTTACATAAGTACTCGACGGGCTGGTATAAGTAGGATTAACAAGAGCTGCTTCACCCGCGGGTTTTGCATCGTTTTTATAACCGATTGCATAATCCTTAAGATCTAGTGTGGTGTCAGTATTATTATAAAGTTCTATTGCTTCATAATAATCGCTGCCAGCGCAGTCCTGAAGAGCCTCGGTAATAACGATTTCAGGCTGATCTCCCATACTTATAGATGCGGCATCTGCGCTCGGGTAGCGAAGACCTACAGACCCGCCGTTTGATACCTCTATATAATAGTCAAGCTTTCTGCTATTACCATAAAATGTTGCAGGTATAGAATAGCTATATGCTGTTTGCTTTAAAGATCCGCTAAGATCAGTTGATGTACCAGCCGCCATATCAGCAACTGAATATGTTGTATCTTTAGTCTTTTTATAATACAGTTTAACTTTATCACCTGAGGTAGTATCGCTTATTACATTAACTGCAACGGGTATATTGTTTCCAGTCTGAACATAATACGGCGTTGATTTATCAAGTGCAATAGTTTCAGCCGCATTAACATAAAACTCAACTGTCTGTGTACCCTGGTTTTTAGCAATTGATGTATCCTGAGCATTAACTGTAATCGTGTGTTTTCCTAAAGCCGTTATTGGGCTTGTGGCTAATGAATAAGTAAATCCTGAATCTGTAGCGTCGCTTATCGGTATAGCCGTACCGCCATCAATAGAAATCGTTACTGTTGACTTGTTTATACCTGTGTCATCGGTATAACCAGCAACAATATTCCCATTGAATTGAGTATCAAAGGAAGCACCGTTAGCAGGTGACGAGATTGTAATTGCCGGGGGAGTTGTATCAACTGTCGCGTAACTTCCGCTAAGATCAATAGTGTTAGGCGCTCCTGCAGTTCCGAGCGTAGCGACATTCCCACCATCATCTGTAGCTTCTATATAATAGTCAAGATATTTGGCGCCATATATTTCAGCGCTGTTCAGTGTTTCATTTATAGTGACAGAAGGCACATCCGTTAAAACAGTTCCTGAGTTTAGAACATAATCTTTTGTAATTGCCTTGTATGACGGATCTACCGCAGAACGGTCACGATAATATAAAGTTGTTTTTACAATATCGCCAGGCGTTGTTGCACTAGCCATATCAGAAACATTTGCACTGATATTAACAGACGATACATCCCCAGTTGCTGGAGTATTATTTGTGACTTGTGGTAATGTAACATCGTTTGTATTAACAGGCTTTTGATTCCAACGCTGTTTGCCAAGCTCTGGGGTTATGCTGTTTGCCCCACTGCACTCGGCTATAGGCATCATCATTTTGTTGGTGTTATCCCATTTTAGGAGAAATGAACTGCCTTCAAGACCTGTGTTCCAAGTGGCAGAATTATAACGGGCGAGCGATACTATATCGTTGTCGTCGGTAACATATTTTGTTAAATCAGGCACAGCTGTTTTCTTCAGCACAGATATAGTTATCCTATTATTAGCATGATTTTTAAGGTAAAAACTTGATGTTGCAGTCGATGATGGTGCAACATTCGACGCAGTCGGCTGTTCAGCCAGTAATACATTATTAGCATCAACACCATACGCAGCTGCAAACTGTGCTTTTGTAAGTACTTTATCAGTTGCATTACCGGGCTGCTTTATCCAAAGGATCATACTTGAATCTTTTGGGAAATTCAAAGTTGACGGTTCCGTCCCTGTGTCGCCGCCTAAAGCTGAATAATATGTTATATTATTAATGCCTGTATATGTAGGATTAACATATTCTGAAGTTAAATCAGCAGCGGAATCGATCTTATACCCAAGTTCATAATTTTTTAGATCAAGATCTTTTCCTGATGCGTTGTAAATTTCAACAGCATCATATGGGTCTGAACCGCCATCCAAATTCTTTGAGTTTACTATTGCCTCGGTTATTAGGATATCAGGATATGGATTGGGGGTAGGCAAAGTATACGGGGTAACCGAGGGTTCAGTTACCTTAGGCTCAGGGGTGTCCCATTCCTGCGCCTCATCGCTGCCTAACAAGTAGTTAGCCTTGTCGTTAAGTGTACTGTATCCTGTTGGTTTTTCGGAATACGCAGGAATCGGCACATGTGCAGATGCAAATGGCGCCAGCCCTGTTAGCATTGACAAAACAACCAACAATGAAACAATAGACTTCATTGATTTTTTCATGCTTCTTAACCTCCCAGATTTATAAACGTTCAATTTAACGTTTTTTCTCTCTCTTGTCTCTCTATGTAAAATAATGCATATACAGTGTCAATGATGCATTATCAACGTACTCTTAATTTTAACGTAAATTATACTATTTTTCTATTGTTAGACATAGACAAAAAAAAGCTAATGTTTCAATACATAATTAACAAAAGCTTTCTTACATGTGGGAAAAGCAGGGCATTTACCCAATTAAGGACAAACACCCTGCTTTTTAAACTTTTTATGAAATAGTTATTTAGAGAAGTAATTTGTAAGCATTTGAGCGGTTTCAGCCCTTGTCGCCGTTCCTGCCGGATTGATCTTTCCGTCAGAACCATTGATATAACCGTTTGCCGCAAGAAGCAGGATATCATCCTTTGCGTATGATGCCACGCTTCCGATGTCGCTGAAGGATACTTGCGATGTATCTGCATTCTCATCCAGCAGTCCGAACGCCTTAAGCGTT
>JAUZPM010000037.1 GCA_030705925.1 Bacillota bacterium | reverse complement strand
TATCCCGATAATATGCACCAGATAAGGGCTATCACAGATATTGCCGGTGTCAGTTCCCTTCGAGCATTATCAGCGATCTTCCATTTAGACAAAGGAGAAAAATAAACTTTTCCCTTTTTAAATATAAAAGCAAGATTTTGAATGTCTCCTCTGATCCATCTATGATTCCTGTCAAAATATGCTGAAGGCGTCGACGGAAAGCTGTCAGTGAGTTCAATATCTCCTGCAATGCCTGTTCGAACGCAGCAACCCTCTATTATATCGTGGCTCAATATCCTGCCCTCAGGAAGTGTATTATCTAAAACTTTATGGCAAACGTCAACATCCAGTATCCCTTTTCCGCAGAAATTCCCCTCACCAAATAATGATTGATAAATATCAAATGAAGCGTTATCGTAAGTGTCGATACCGCCTAGACCTGCCATTATTTTTGCAAACCTTGTTTTCTGTGCAGAATTAATATCAGTGTCCACACGCGGCTGGAGGATGCCATAGCCATCGGTCACTATCCCCTTTTTATTGTCTATTACCGCATGGTTCAGAGGGTGGAGCATTGTAAATACAAGCTGTCGAACGCTGTCGATGCGCAGGTTTGTATCAGAATCGACTGTAACGACGTATCTGACTTTTGAGATATTCGCCTTGTTTCCGACAAAAGTATCGATTGTTGTTCCTTCGCCCTTAATGAAACGTAAAAGTTCTGCTATAGCTCCGCGTTTACGCTCCCATCCCATATATTTATTTTCAGTTTTACTGTAAACTCTCGATCTTAAAAACAGGGCAAAAGGCTCGTTTTGATACTGCTGATTCATAGCATTAAATGTGTTTATAAGCGTTTCTTTCAGCATCGAGTCACTGTCTGACTCCGGCGCAGCACTGTCTTTAAAATCTGCAAGGATACCGAACGTAATATTTTTATCCCTATTGGAATAATAAAATCGTTCAAGTTTATTTTTAAAATCCGCAATTTTACCAGCCGATGTTATCAATACTGAAATCACAACAAGCGTTTTAGCGTTATCCGGAATCCCTTCCTTCAAATCAAGACGAGGCAGTCCGAATACAGGCACTAATTTAGCTGCAAAATATTCGATTATGATTTTGCATATTTCAAAATACGGAAAATATAAAAGAACCGATAAAACCAAATCATCGCAATATCCATAAGTCCAAGCTGAAAGCAAAAAAGGAAGCAAAACTAAAAGGAAAATGTAAACACTTCCTTTTAATCGATTTTCTTTTTTTTCTTTTAATATATACGTCCCAATATGCCTTGAACGTTCATCTTTACCTTTTTGAGCCTGTTCAAGAGCTTCTCTTGCAATTTTAGATTCCGGCAAGCGCAGTTTTTTAGCCATTTCGCAAATTTTATAACGGTAAATACTTTTGCTGCTTTCGCTCATATTTCCATAAATACCTGACGGATCAGCTAAAAGGAGTTTCTCAACTACACTAGCCTTTTTGTACAGATCATCAAACTCATAAGTCGAAAGTTCGCGTAAACTTTTAATAATATTCTCTATATACCTGGCACTATTTTGAGCATTTTCAGGATTTGCGCCCTCACCATTTAATACTTCGTCACAAACCTCGCCTAAAAGCGATATTAGGGCAGCACGGCAAATAACGCTTAAATTCCAAAGCTCTTCACTCTTAATTTCCTTGATTTCCTGTACACCGGAAAGGAACTGCGCCATGCTGTCTTCTTCGAAACGGCACGAGTTGCCCTTTAAATAAAGCCTTGTATAAACATAAATAGCAGGAAAACCTCTGCGTTCTCCTTCAGACACAGCCGGCAGACGTTTTGTTGCCGCCATCTGCATCAACGCCATTTTAGCAGCTTTGGCAGCAATATGATAATTATCATAGATCCACTCGTAAGGCACTAATAATCTATTACCTTTTTGCGCGTCCTCAAGTGCCTTTTTATATGTTTCCTGTATCATACGAAGCGAGCCTCTAACCTCTGCTTCAAGTTTATTAACTGGCTTTATGTGCGATACTTTGACATCACCGGCTACATTCTTTCCGAACGTGTAAAAAAAGCTGTCATTCTCTATCAAAGCGATCCCTCACAAATACATTAGTACCTGTATTTTCCCCGTTCGCTTTGAAAATTATTAAAAAAGCCGCCAATAACGGCGGCTTTTAACAAGTCAAAAAAGTATACTTTTCGACATATTACTATATAATACAGTATTTACAGCAGTTTTTTTCTTTTAAGTATAATAAAGGCAACAAAAGAAAACACCAGTGATAGTGATAGTGGGAAATAGAAAGATGAAAACGGAATTCCATTTACATTCATGCCGTAAAAGCTAGAAATCATCGTTGGAATCGCCATGATTATTGTAATAGAAGTAAGAACCTTCATAACAATATTAAGGTTATTTGATATGATAGATGCGAATGCATCAGATGTTCCTGTAAGAATGCTTTGATAGATTTCGGTCATTTCTATAGCCTGTTTAGTCTCGATCAATACATCGTCAAGCAGATCCTGATCCTCTTCATAGAGTTTGATAACTCGTCCTCTGAAAATTTTCTGCATAGTTATTTCATCCGCCTTTAAAGACGTTGAAAAATATACCAGTGATTTTTGAAGATCGAGAAGCTGAATAAGCTCTTTATTTTTTGTCGATAAATGCAGCTGTCTTTCAATAAATGACGACACTTTTTCGATTTGCTTTAAGTACTGATGAAATCTCATCGCAGAACGCAGCATTATATAAAGAACAAACTGCGTTCTAAAAGCTGTATCCACATTTTTTACTAGTCCTTCAGCAAAGTCTTTCAGAACAGTATTTTCTTTTAAACATATTGTAATAAGATTTTTTTCGGCAAAAATAATACCTATTGGGATTGTGAAATAACTAACGACATTATCCGTGCTCTGGTAAACTGGAACGTCTATCATTATAAGGTTCTGCTCTTCTTCTGTGTCGATACGCGATGTCTCTTCCTCATCAAGCGAAGACCTGACGAACTCGCTGACAAGCCCTAATTCATTGATAAGATAATTTACTTCATCCTCATTTGGGCATACCGCATTGACCCAACAGCCCTGTTCAAAGCTGTCGAGCTGAGTGATTTTTCCGTCGATAGTTTTGTAAAACTTTATCATTTTGCTCACCCTTTCTTTGTCAGGGCAGGCAAATTAAAACGAGTATAACCCGCCCCGGCAATAACTAATATTAACTTGTACCCTTCTACTTCGGCTAGGGTCGGGGCTCATGGTTTTACTCCTCTCTAAAATTTATTTTTTACGTTTTTTCGCCATAAATCATTATAACTGTTGATAAAAACAATTGCAACCATAAAATCAAAGACAAAACTGCAATAAAACAGTTTTGTCTCTATGTAAGATTATTAATCCTTATCTTTTTTTCTGAAAAAAAGCCAGCTGATAAACCTAGGCATCTTGAAACAATAGATCTTCATATAATCTCCTCCTCAGTCATAAGCGATATTATATTTTTAAAATACAAATTCCGATTGCGATCAATATTATCGTAACTATTCCCACCAGCACAAGCGACGGGAGGAAGAAGCTTGTCAGGATGCCAACGCCAAGTGCAATAACCGCTATAGCGCATAAATTTTTATAGTAATACAAAAAAATACCTCCCTTTTATACGTTCATTACAGTATATGGAGGTATTTTTATTTTGTGATTAATGTAACTGAATGTTTAGCCCCATGAAGGCCTTCTGTTTTTTATTTCTGTAAATAATGAGGTATAACTTTCATACCTTGAAACTGCGACTTCACCATTTTCTACTGCTTTTTTAACCGCACAGTCAGGCTCATTCATATGACTGCAGTCATGAAAACGGCAATTACCGATAAGCGGAGCAAACTCACGAAACAAAAACTGAACGTTTTCTTTTGAAACACTCTGAATAGATTCAAAAGATAGATCCTGAAAACCCGGTGTATCCGCAATAAAACCGTCATTCAACTCAAAAAGTTCTACATGCCGCGTCGTATGTTTTCCCCTAGCTGTTTTTGCACTTACTGCACCAACACCCTCCGACGTTTTTAGGCCGAGACAATTTAATAGACTCGTTTTCCCGACACCAGAGCTTCCCGCAAATGCGCATACTTTTTTAGATATATATGAAAATATACTATCTATGCCTTCACAGTTTGCCGCCGAGGTCTGGAATGTATGAAACCCTGCTTTTTTGTACACTTCAAAAAGTCCACATTCCTGCTTTAAATCGATTTTATTTATACATATTATCGGCTCGATATCATTTTGTTCGCATAACGCAATAAGCTTATCTATCACAATCGGAGACGGATCAGGTTTTTCCACTGCAATAATTACAAAAAGGATATCAAGATTTGCAACAGGCGGCCTGGTCAGTGCATTCTTTCTGGGCAGGATTTCGTCAATTATCCCTTCGGTTTCACTTAAATTCTGAGCAATGACATTATCTCCTGCCAAAGGAGTTATCCCATCTTTTCTGAATATTCCCCTTGGTTTGCAGATTAAGACACCTGCATCAGTTTTTACTGTATAGCTTCCAGATACGCCTTTTAGAATCTTACCTTCAGGCATGCAGAGCGCTCCTTAATCAAATACAATTGACATTGCGCGCTGAAGCGTACCGTCAATATAAATTTCTACTGTCTGCGTACCATTGCCGCTTAGTTCAACTTCTACATATTTTTCGCTTGTCTGGTGAGCCGCATTGTATACAAGCTTGCCGCTTTGGTAAACTTCAACTAAAACGCTTTCTTTATTAGTAGGCAGGCTTATTGTGATTTTCTGAGTTTTCGGTGCTTTAGACCCGTCGCTTACTTGGAAGCCAACTACTGTCCCCTCGTCGACTTCACTATCAGCAGGGATACTTTGAGAAATTACCGTGCCTTTTGGTTTATCGCTTTCAACTGTAGTTACATTGCTGACAAGTTTTTGGCTTTCAAGTGCCTTTTTTGCATCTTCTTCAGTGCCATCAACAAGCTTAGGAACCTTGACTTTTTTTATCTCTTTGCCCAGTGAAACGTAAATTTTAATCGTATCACCCTCATTGACTTCCTGACTAGCCCCCGGATCGGTGCGAATAACATAATCAGACATAACAGTATCGTTGTATTCTCTTGCTATTTCATACTTCAGATTGATTTTGTCAAGGTCTATGCATGCTTGCCTGTAATCGAAGTTTGCCAGATTAGGAACTGTGACTTTTTTCTTTCCAAGGCTGACAGAAACACGTATATCGGCACCCTTTTTAACTGTCATACCTGAAGACGGACTTTGAGCAAAAATTACCCCTTCATCATAGTCGTTGTTATTAGCTGTTTGAGATTCTATAATGTTAAAATTCTTATATTCCTGATTAGCCCGGACACTGTCATAAGATTGTCCGATCAAATTAGGAACTGCTATATCCGATGAGGCCTTTTTTCCTCCGCCCGCAACAAGCGCGCCAATAACTCCCGCTGCGATGAGTACAAGAGCTGTTATTGTTCCAGCTAGAGCCCATGTTGCAGTTTTTTTCTTCTCAGGCGAGCTTTCGCGGTTTTTCACATTATCGATAGCCTTACCGAATTTTTTATCATCATCAGGAAAATATTTATATTCGAAAACTATACTGGGATTTTGCTTAAACTTCTCAATATCCTCTAAAAAGGCTCTTGCTGTCGGATAACGGTTCTCAGGATTTTTAGACATAGCCTTTAAGACTATTTCTTCAAGTCCGACCGGCAGGTCTTCAACTAGCTCTTTAGGAGGCTTTGGCTTGTTCTGCATCTGCATAAGCGCGACAGAAACAGGGTTTTCCGCGTCAAACGGCACCTTTCCTGTCAGCATCTCGTACATCATTATACCGACTGCGTAGAGATCGCTTCTTTCATCGGTTTTCTCACCGCTTACCTGCTCTGGACTTATATAATGCACGGACCCGATAGCCCTGTCTGTTATCGTGTTTGTTTGGTTGCCGGGCATGCGTGCAATTCCAAAGTCGGTGACTTTGATCGTTCCGTCATGCAAAAGCATGATATTCTGAGGCTTTATATCACGGTGAACAATACCTCTTTCATGCGCATGGCTTAGCGCCTTCAATATCTGTGTAATAAAGTAAAGCGTTTCACGCCAGGTAAGCTTACCCTGCTGTTCAATATATTGTTTAAGGGTGATGCCGTCTATACATTCCATTACGATATAGTAAAGATCGTCGTTAAATCCGACGTTATATATCTTGACTATATTGGGGCTCGAAAGCATTTCGATTACTTTTGACTCTGTTTTAAAACGATTTCGGAACTGAGAATCATTTAAAAATTCATTTTTAAGCACTTTAATGGCGACAGTTTCATCGGTGGTAAGATCGACAGCCTTGTATACGACCGACATGCCGCCAACGCCTAAAACACTTTGGATGCGATATCTGGAGTTTATTATTTTTCCTGTTAAATTATCCAAAATATTGCCTCCCCAGTTATATGCACATTAGCACGGCCGTAATATTATCCGCTCCGCCGCGACCGTTTGCAATGTCTATAAGCTGCTGCACCGTTTTTTCCGGTGAACCGCCGGTAGTAATTTCAAACAGAATCTCATGTTCATCAACCTCGTTAGTAAGGCCGTCTGAACATAAAAGAATAAAGTCACCCTTCTTCAGATCCAGCTCATAAAAATCAGGCTCTATGAACTCATACGCGCCAAGAGCACGTGTGATTATATTCTTTTGAGGGTGATTCTTCATTTCACTTCTGTCGATCTTTCCTTCGTCCATTAAGCGCTGTACTACAGAATGATCTTTAGTGATCTGATTTATAGTGTCTTCACGCACTAGATAAGCGCGGCTGTCCCCAATATTAAAGAAAAGCGCTCTGCTGCCGTCCGTAACAAACCCGACTATAGTTGTCCCCATACCGGCAAGCAATTCACTTTCAAAAGACCTATGAATGATCTCTTTATTTATTTCATTGAATATTGTCATTATTTTATGCTTGATTGCCTGTGATGAATCCGATTCACTATAAGCAGCCGCAAACTTTTTTAAAAATGATTCTTTGGCAGTTTCGCTTGCAATCTCACCGCCACCAGGACCGCCCATACCGTCACAAACAAAAGCAAGAGTCACATTTTTAATTTTCTCCGTTAAAAATGTGTCCTGATTGATTTTGCGTGAAAGTCCGATATCAGTCATGCCAAAAACTTTCATATGTTTCCTCCTACTGTTGTTGCGTCTGCTTATGGCGCAGCTGTCCGCAAGCTGCATCGATATCCGCTCCGAGTCTGCGGCGGACTGTTGCGTTGATGCCATGTTTTTCTAATACATTTATAAAAGCATCTATTTTATCCGCGGCGGGCTTTACAAAGCCGCGTTCAGCGACGCTATTTACAGGAATTATATTGACGTGCGCAGCCATGCTGTGTATAAGACCTGCAAGGCGGCGCGCATCATCAGTCGAATCATTAACACCGCTTATTATCGCATATTCAAATGATATTCGTCTTCCGGTCTTGTCAAAATAGCGGCGGCACGCAGCCATCAATTCATCTATGTTATATCTTCGGTTGACCGGCATAATAGAGCTGCGCCGTTCATTTTCCGAAGCATGCAGAGACACTGAAAGTGTTAACTGAAAGTCATATTCGGCAAGTTTATCGATCATGGGCACAAGACCGCAGGTCGAGAGGGAAATATGCCTCATTCCAATATTTAGTCCGTCTTTATGATTTACATTATATAAAAATTTTATCACGTTGTCAAAGTTATCAAGCGGTTCCCCGATACCCATTAGCACAATATTGTCTATATGATAACCTGAATCTTTTGAGGCAAACATAATCTGGTCAATCATTTCCGACGGTGTAAGACGTCTCACAAGCCCGCCAAGGCATGATGCGCAAAACGCGCATCCCATTGCACAGCCTACTTCAGTAGATATACATACCGTGTTGCCATGCTCATATTTCATGACTACCGTCTCGATATGTTCGCCATCCATAAGTCTGAACAGATATTTTATCGTACCATCGATTTTCGATACCTGCTTTTTCTCTATTTCAAGGATATTTATATAACATTTTTCCGAAAGTTTCTCCCGAAGAGCTTTCGAAAGGTTTGTCATCTCACTAAAAGATGTTACCCCTTTATAAAGCCAAGAAAAAACCTGTTTTGCTCTGAAAGCTGGCTCTCCTTCTGACTTTAGAAACTCTGATAATTCGTCAAAACTTAGGCTTTTTAAATCGATCTTATCCATTATGCCGCCTTTCAGCATTTATGAAGCTTTGCATAAAAAAATCCGTCTTTTTGCCCGTCAGGCAATAACGTCTTTATTTCATTCAGTTTGAACTTACCGTTATCGGTAAGGAATTTATCAATAATATCCTCATTTTCATGCTTATTTATTGTGCAGGTAGAATAAACGATATCTCCGCCATTCTTAACATATTTAGCCGCATTTTTAAGTATCGAAAGCTGTGTGGATGTCAAAGCTTCTATGCTTTCATAAGTTTTGTAACGGATATCAGGCTTCTTAGCGATAACACCAAGCCCCGAACACGGCACGTCACAGATTATCTTGTCTGCAATATCTAAAAGAGACGGATCATAAATACCCGCGTCATGAACCCTAGAATCAATTATTGAGAGACCCAGCCTTTTTGCGCTATTATTAATAAGGCTCATCTTGCTTTCATGTATATCAAAAGACAATATCCTGCCTTTATTTTTCATCATGATTGCAGCTTTAAATGACTTGCCGCCGGGAGCAGCGCATAAATCAATGACCGTATCTCCTTCTTTTGGGTCAAGCACATGTACGGCTTCTGCAGATGACCTATCTTGAACAAAGAATAACCCATCATCAAATCCATAAAGCGAACGTACGTCTCCTGACCGACCAATCACAACCATATCTTCGTCTGTCTTATTCCCGCCAAGCTTTTCTGCAAGCGTCAGCGCATCTGTCTTAATTGTATTGACGGAAAGAGAAAGAAAAGGTTTCATAAACATAGCCCTTAAAATATCTTCCGCCTGTTCACCATACTGGTTTCCAATAATTTCGGCAATATCCTTCGATACCGAATAGCGCACCCATAAAGGTTCCTTCTCAAAACTCTGCAAAAGTTCATCCTTCCGGCGCAGAAAGCTTCTGAGTACAGCATTGACAAATCCGCCGGATTTTTGACCTCCAACAGTTTTTGCAAGCCGTACACCCTCGTTGCAGGCAGCTGAGGGGGGAATCTTATCAAGATAAATGAGCTGATATAATGACATCCTTAAAACCGCTAAAATGCCAGGGGACATTCTATTCATCGGAACAGATGAAAGGGTTTTTATAAAATAATCAAGGCTCGTGCTGCGCGAAACTGTACCGTAAATCAGTTCAGTTGCAAGAGCACGGTCGACTTGAGGAATCCCGCTGTTTCTATCAAGTTCGGCATCGAGTGCCAGCGAAGCATATGCCTTATCACGTTCCATACGTGTCAGAACTTTTAAAGCAACAGAGCGGCCATCGTTCATCTTCTGTCCCTTCCGCCTTGAGCAAGCATTAAAAGTCGGAACAGATTCGCAAGAGCAACGGCAAGTGCCGCAACGTAAGTAAGTGCCGCAGCAGTCAGCACCTTTTTAGTCATTTTAAGTTCTTCTTCATCAAGTGTATAAGACTGTTCAAGTGCCGCAACTGCCCTTCTGCTTGCGTTTATCTCAACAGGCAATGTAAGAAGCTGAAAAATAACGGCAAAAGTAAAAAGAGC
Source organism: Bacillota bacterium (assembly GCA_030705925.1). Classification (NCBI taxonomy): domain Bacteria; kingdom Bacillati; phylum Bacillota; species Bacillota bacterium. Next base: position 10,713 of record JAUZPM010000037.1, on the reverse strand, counting down.
TATTCCAAAATTTACAAATACCGGAGCTGAAAGTATTATTCCTAAAATTACAAGCGGTATCGCAAGATTGGAACCTATATTTGTAACAGGAATTATTGCATTTCTAAGTTTAAGAGGGGCATAGCCTGACGCGTGCTGAACCGCATGCCCCGCCTCATGTGCTGCGATCCCCAGCGCAGCCACGGATCTGCTTCCATAAATATCGCCTGAAAGGCGTATTTTCTTAACACGGGGATCATAATGATCGGTCAGATTTCCCGGTATACTTTCTATTTCAACATCATAAATGTTGTTTTCCCTAAGGATCATTTCAGCAGCATCGCGCCCAGATCTTCCGGAATGGGACATAACACGGCTGTATTTCTTATATGTGGAATTTACATTTGCCGATGCCCACATTGCAATAAGAACGATCGGCAAAACATATATATAATAACTCATGTAATACTGTGACCACATAATTTATCCCTCTAATTTTTTTAAACTTTCGTTAGGTTCGACAGAATGTCCTACAAGAAAAAGATTTGCACTCATGCGTTTTCCGCCTTCAAGCTGAACCTCTGTAAATATAATCGCTTGTCCGTCTCCGCATCCTACGGCAATACCTTTATCTGTTGCAGCTGCTATACTAGGCTCAAGTTTTATATTGCTGTCAATAAAGGATGTAAACACTTTTATCTTTTTGCCCCTGTAAAACGAATATGCGATCGGCCACGGATTTAGCCCTCGGATAAGATCATGCACCTCTTTGGCTGTTTTTGAAAAATCGATAGAAGCAATATTTTTATCAAGCATAGGAGCATATGATGAAACTGAATCATCCTGTTTTTGCGCCGGAACATCGCCGCCTTTTACTAGGTCAAGCGTTTCACGCATTGTATCTGCACCAAGCACCATTAATCTGTCATGCAGTTCTCCGGCAGTCTCTTCCGGCAGTATTTCAATAGCTCTTTTTAAGATAATATCTCCAGTGTCAAGCCCCTTAGCCATGTACATCGTCGTAACGCCTGTTTCCTTTTCACCATTGATGACTGCCCATTGAATAGGGCCTGCGCCCCGATAAGAAGGAAGAAGTGACGCATGAACATTTATGCAGCCATATTTCGGGAAATTCAAGACATATTCGGGAAGAAGCTTCCCATAGGCAACCACAACAATAAGCTCAGGCCTACAAGAGTCTAATAACGGTAAAATTGCTTTATCCTTTAGGGTTTGCGGCTGATATACAGGAATGCCTGACGCCTCGGCAAAAACTTTTACTGCAGGCGGTGTCAGTGTCATACGTCTGCCCTGCGGCTTGTCTGGCTGGGTAATAACCGCTACTACTTGTTCTGTGTTTACGAGCATCTCGAGCGTCGGCACGGCAAATTCAGGCGTTCCCATAAACATTACTCTCATTTATTATTCCTCACGTTTTAAGTATGCATCCAGTTCTTCTTCAGTCAGCGGAGTATAAACATCGGTAATTAAAATACCGTTTAAATGATCTGTTTCGTGGCAGAAAGCGCGTGCAATAAGATCCTCGCCCTCATATTCATACAAGTTCTCGTTTCTGTCAAATGCACGTATTTTAACTTTTTGCGGACGGGAAGTGATACAGTAAAGCTCAGGCATTGAAAGGCACCCCTCAAGATTGTGCTGTTCACCCTCAGTTTCAATTATTTCAGGATTCACAAGTTCAAGCATCTTTTCACCTGTGTCTATTACTACGATGCGTTTTAAAACACCAACCTGCGGAGCGGCAAGACCAACTCCATTAGACTCTTTAAGCGTATCTGCCATATCATCGATCAGATCAGCAAGCCTTTTATCGAATTTTTCAACCGGACGGCATACTTTTGACAGCACTTCGTCACCTTTTAAAACTATTTTTCTAATTGCCATCTTTTCACCTCTATAGTATGATTTGCGGATTAAAATCAATCAGCATAGAAACATCTTTATAACGACTTTCTTTATAAAAAGAAGTCTGCAAATTATGTAAAAATGCCCGAAGAGTTTCGTCACCCCTGCATTTGATAAGAATTTTATACCTGTACTTATTATTTATTTTAAAAATTGCCGACTGTGATGGATTATAAAGCACAACATTCTTTCTCTGCGTAACCTTGAACTCTTCAGCTATATTTTCATTCACTTTAAAAGCGCATTCTTTTACTTCTTCTTCATTAGTTCCCACGAATGAAATCTGATATATATCGCAAAAAGGCGGAAATTTCATCAGTTTCCTAAACGCAATCTCCTCTTTAAAAAATGATTTGTAATCCTGACGCTTTGCCATCCCGATAACAGAATTCTCCGGATTATATGTCTGAACAACAGCGCGCCCAGGCCGCTTTGCCCTGCCTGCTCTGCCGAACACCTGTGTAAGCATTGAGAACGACCGTTCAGCAGCCCTGAAATCATCAGAAAATAACATTAAATCGGCAAGTACGACCCCGACAAGGGTCACGTTAGGGATATCAAGTCCTTTAGTGACCATCTGTGTTCCTATGAGTATATCATATAATCCTTCACGAAATTCCCCTAGAATTTTTTCGTGAGACATCTTGTAATTAGTAGTATCAAGATCCATCCTCACAGTCCGTGCATCGGGCAAGAGATGATGCAGTTCTTCTTCAATACGCTGTGTACCTGCGCCAAAATATCGGATATTGGCTTCCCCGCATGACGGACAGACTGTTTTAACCTCTTCCGTATGACCGCAATAGTGGCACATCAGCATCCCGTTAGCAGTATGAAACGTCATCGAAATACTGCAGTGCGGGCACATAACAACATAGCCACAGCTGCGGCATCCCACAAAAGTATTATATCCTCTGCGATTTAAGAAAATGATGCTTTGTTCACCATTCTCGAGATTTTTTTTCAGTTCTCTTTGAAGCAAACTTCCTATAAGAAAATTATTACCGTTTTTTTGTTCACGGGTCAGATCGGCAATATGAACTTGCGGCAATCCGTTTCCACCGTATCTCTTTTCCATTTCAAAAAGATGATAGCGGCCATTTTTTGCATAAGCGTAAGATTCAACGGACGGGGTTGCCGAACAGAGCAATAGGAGTCCGTTATTTTTTGCTATTCTAAACTTTGCAACATCGCGTGCATGGTATCTTGGACTGTTTTCGGACTTATATGTCGCTTCCTGCTCCTCATCGATAATAATCAGCCTCAGCTTGTCAAACGGGGCAAAGACAGCAGATCGTGTTCCGATAACTATTCGAGCTTCACCCCTGCGCACTCGTTTCCATTCGTCGAACCTCTCCCCGGCAGACATCCCGCTGTGCATAACAGCCACTATATCGCCATAACGAGCAAAAAACAAGTCTGTTACCTGAGGGGTAAGTGATATTTCAGGGACAAGAAGCAGTGCATTATCCCCCTTATTTAGCGCATAGTCTATGAGTTTCATATAAACATGCGTTTTTCCGCTTCCTGTTACGCCGTAAAGCAGTGAAACTGCCGCTTTTTTCTCTTCATATAAATTTTTAAGACCATTAAACGCGTTTTCCTGCTCTTCATTTAATACAAGCTCGCTTGTGTCAGTCTTTGATTTGCTTCCATATGGTGTCCTCAAAACTTCAATATCAAAAGTTTCAAGCATCCCATACTTTTCAAGGGTAGAGATTACCCCGTTTGAAACACCTGCGAGATAACTGAGTTCGTTTACAGGAACCATATCCCCTGATAACAGAATATCAAGCACTTTTTTATGCTTTTTTGCATTTTTAGATACCGAAAGATATTCTGCAACTTCTTCTGATGATACAATTAATTTTGCGCACTTTCTGTAAGCATCATCAGCGTTTTGAACAGTCTGCTCACTTTCAGCAACAATTCCCGCTTTGCAAAGCCTTTTCAGCGCAGGTTTCACATCAAAGCCGGCAAGCGAAGACAGTTTTTCGTCATCACAGCTTTTTCGCCGTCTTAAAAGGTTTAAAACAGTGATTTCTTCTGCATCAGTGACAGGTGAAAACATGCCACGGTTAAGCGTATACATTTTTTTTAGAGTAACACGCACACCCACGGGAAGTATAGCCTTGATTACATCGTAGTAGGTGCAAAAACAGCGGCCTTTTAAAAAGCGTGCAAGGCTCGCAAGTTCAAGCGAAATTACAGGTTCTTCATCAATAACAGCTGTAATGTTCTTAAGCTTGTCATGTTTACTGTCGTTAACAAGTTCTAAAATCAGCCCTTCCCGTGTTGCATTCCCCTTGCCAAACGGCACAAGAACCCTGCATCCGGGCAAAGCTGTATCATAAAACTGTTCCGGCACCAAATAGTCAAACTCTCGATCTACCGCAATATTCATATTGTCCAAAACAACTTTGGCAATACGCATGAAATCTTCCGCCTTCCGGATCAGACGATTATTTTTCAATCACCTTTACCCTGCCGCAGTATATATCGTCTGTGGCAAGAATTACAGGCTTTTCACTTAAATGTGTTCCGGTTCGTTCTGCCTGCTCTTGAATTTCACGGGCGCGTTTGGCAATTGCTGTTACCAAAGCGTATCTGTTCATGTCATTTTTAAGTAAGTCTGCAAGAGTCGGTTTTTTCATATTTTCTCCATAAGCCGCCTATATGCGGCTGCCGCTTGTTGACGGCGTGCGGCCTGCCGGATTTTAGATTTATTTTAGAAATGATACCTTGTCAAGCCTAAATAGAATCGCTCCCCCGCCATCTGTAAGTTTAACTTTTTTTGCATCAGAAGGCGCTGAAGCAGTGTTTTTGAGTGCTCCGAGACTATTATACATGAGCACACTGTCATTTGTAAGAACTGCGACACTGTTGCCGATTGCGTCAACAGATTTAATTGTACTTGTTATTTCCTCACTCTTCACCGTCTTGCCCGATGTATCGGCAATCACCAGAGTTCCAACACCATCAGATAATTGTCTTCCTATTATCATGACTGTGTTGTTTGGATCATCTATTGTAAAATAAGTCAGGTATTTATTTGAAAAATCAAACGCTTTAGTCGCTTTTTTATAATCATCAGTTACATACAATGCCGAATCAGTAAGTATATGAAGCCGTTTATCTTTTTTAAAATCTATTGAAAAAGCAAGCCCGTCTATACCAGAAACTTCGCCGATGGGGTCAGGCTGATGCAAGCTGAACGTCATTACAGATGTTTGAACCTGCCCCCCTGTCCCGTCAAATACGGATACAGCAAGTAGTTTGTTGTCTGGTGATACATCGACATCACTTATATAGCGATCTGCAGAGTACCATTCATAAACCTTTTCAAAATTTGAATTATATACAGTTACAACGCCTTTATAATTCTTTTCCTTCGAAGCGACGGCAAAATAACCATTTTCATTCATTTTTGCTGTAATAATTTCCCCATTAAATGTTAAATCATGCACAAGCATATAGCTGTTAAATATTTTAACGTTATTTCCATTCCTATCGAAGGTCAAAAGATATTTATGTGTACTTTGCATTGAAGGAGATTGAAAATTGAGATCCTGCTTTAAAAGCTCATCTCCATGGCTATTGTAAAGTTCTAGACCATTACGGGATAGAATCGCGACATTTCCATTATAATAATCAAATTTATTTTCGTCTACCATGTCGTATGTAATTTCTGAGCCCGGGTTAGCATAATCTGTTGTCGGCTGGCTGCTGTTGAATATGTTTAGAAGCCTTCTCAGTCCATAAAGATTAATATTATCGCTAAAAATAAAAACACATACGCCGGCGATTATTAACAGCAGAGCAATTACTGTTCGTTTGGTTAGAGCGCGTTTCCTGATTGCAAGCGCTTTTAAATCGATTTTGATATCATCTTCGTCCGTTTCCTCTCCCGGCAACGCCGGAGGGTATTTATCTTTCATGCAAAATCAATATCCTTTCCATAGTAAACGGTATTTAAAAATAATCCTTTTGCCGGAGCCGTTTTACCAGCTTTCGACCTGTCGCATGATTTAATGATTTCTGCAATATCGGCTTCTTTAAGTTTTCCAGCCCCGATGTCCATAAGCGTTCCCGCGATTATTCTCACCATATTATATAAGAAACCATCAGCCCTTATGGTAAGAATAATCTCATATCCATTTTGATTTAAGTCACAGCGGAAAATTTCCCTTACAGTATCTTTTACCGTGCTCCCGCTTGCCATAAAACCTTTAAAATCTTTTTTTCCTATAAATGCACCCGCAGCTCTCTGCATCGATGGTATATCAAGTTTATATGGGCAAAAGGCACTGTATCTATCAAGGAAAGGATTACGAACCCTGCTGTTCCAGATATGATAGGTATATTCTTTCCAAATCGCACTGTAACGCGGGTGGAATCCCTCATCTGCATAAGCTGCTCCGCAAGTTGAAATGCTGTCTGGCAGATATACATTCAGTGCCGCCGGCAGCTTATGAAGTGAAAACTCTTTTTCCAGTGGAAATATGCAATAATATTCACGGGCATGCACGCCCGAATCAGTCCTGCTGCATCCAGTCACAGGCGGTCTGTACTGAAGTAATTCCTCAAGCCCGTTTTGAAGCGTCTCCTGTATAGTAACGGCATTTTTCTGAACCTGAAATCCGTGAAAATCGGTTCCATCAAACGAAAGTTTAAGCAGAACATTTTTACTCATAAAATTATATTCAGCGCAATAACGCCTGTAAATGAAATAACCATTACAGCAAATGCAATAAAATCACGGCCCTGCATTTGCATGCTTTTCATCCTTGTTCTTCCCTCACCTCCGTGATAACAGCGGCATTCCATAGCTATTGCAAGCTCATCTGCTCTTCTAAAAGCGGATATGAACATCGGAACAAGAACCGGGATCAGAGCTTTGGCGCGCCGAATTATGTTACCTGTTTCAAAATCGGCACCTCTTGCCTTTTGCGCATTGATTATTTTCTCTGTTTCCTCTATCAAAGTAGGAATAAACCTTAAAGCGATCGTCATCATCATCGACAGCTCATGAGCAGGAAAATGTATCTTTTTTAATGGATTCATAAGCCTTTCCAGACCATCTGTCAGCATGATAGGCGAAGTGGTATAAGTCAGCATCGAAGTGCCCACAACGAGAAAAACAAGTCTCAGTATCATAAATATGGCTGAAGACAAGCCTTCATAAGTAACTGTAAGTATCCATATCTTAAAAATCGGCGTGCCCTGTGTGTACAACATATTGAGCACACCTGTAAATATCATTATGAAAACCAAAGGCTTTACACTTTTATAAATAAGTCTGAACGAGATCCTCGATGATGCTATAACATAGCACAAAAGTATAGCCGCAATGATAAATCCATAATAGTTAGCAGTTATAAACAACAAGACAATATATAATAAAGTAAGTATCAGTTTCGCCCGCGGATCAAGCTTGTGTATTGCTGAATTCCCCGGAAAAAACTGCCCAAGAGTAATGTCTTTAAGCATTTTTCCGTCCTCCAGCCATATACCGTTTTATTTCACTTACAGCTTGCGAAACTGTATAAATCGATGTGTTCACATCAATACCGTTCTTTTTAAGCCCCATAAATACTTTCGTAATCTGTGGAACTTCCAGCCCTATTTTAGATATTTCATCTGCATGAGCAAAAACTTCGCTGACTTCAGCAAACATAAAAACGCGTGAATGATTCATCACGAGGACTTTTGTCGCATTTTTCGCAATATCCTCCATGCTGTGCGAAACGAGTACAACCGTTGTTCTCATGGTTTTATAGTAATCTTTTATACGGGCAAGAATCTCGTCACGCCCCCTTGGGTCAAGCCCTGCTGTCGGCTCATCCAAAACCAGCACTTGCGGCTTCATTGCCATAACGCCAGCTATAGCTACACGCCTTTTTTGTCCTCCCGACAGTTCAAACGGAGATTTCTCCAAAAGCTCTTTCCTAAGCCCGACAATCGAAGCTGCCTCTTCTACATTTTTCCTTACTTCTTCTTCAGAAAGTCCCATATTTGTCGGGCCAAAGGCAATATCTTTATAAACTGTTTCTTCAAACAGCTGATATTCTGGATATTGAAATACAAGCCCGACTTTATTGCGGACTGCCCGGATATCAGTCTCCTTGCTCCACATATCCTTTCCATCTATATAAATCTTCCCTGAGGTTGGTTTTACCAGACCGTTAAGATGCTGAACAAGTGTTGATTTTCCGCTTCCTGTGTGGCCAATAAGCCCGATGAATTCTCCTTCTTCTATCTCAATGCTGACATCCTGCACGGCTTTTTTTTCATAAGGTGTTTTTTCGCCGTAAATATATGTCAGGCTTTCTGTTTTGATCTTTGACACTTTAATCCTCCGCCCTGCACTCTGTAAGCATGCCTGTCAGTATTTCAACGCATTCTGAAACATTAACAGCACCCTGTGTAACATCCAATCCCTCTTCAGACAAGCGGTGAAGCAGTGTCGTCACCTGCGGAGCTTCAAGTCCTATGCGTTCAAGTTCGCCGACCTTCGCGAATACCTCACGGGGCGAGCCCTGCATATAAATAACGCCTTTATCCATTACTACAATACGATCGGCGTCTGCCGCCTCATTCATGTAATGAGTTATAAGAACGATCGTTATTCCCTCTTCGCGATTCAGCTTTTTAATAGTTGAAAGAACTTCTTTGCGACCAACCGGGTCCAGCATTGCGGTCGGTTCATCCAAAACGATGCACTCGGGGCGCATTGCAATTATACCGGCGATTGCCAGCCGCTGTTTCTGCCCGCCTGAAAGCTTATGCGGCGCATGAGTTTTATATTCCGAAAGTCCGACAGTTTCAAGCGCGCTATCCACTCTCTGACGTATCTTTTTAGGCTCAACTCCGAGGTTCTCGGGGCCAAACGCAACATCTTCCTCAACGATAGTTGCGACAATCTGGTTGTCGGGATTTTGAAAGACCATCCCAACACGCTGGCGAATATCAAAAATAGTTTCCTCGTTTTTAGTATCCATTCCCTCGACTGTCACTGTCCCCGAAGTCGGTATCAATATGCCGTTCAAATGCTTTGCAAGAGTTGACTTTCCGCTTCCGTTATGCCCTATCACAGCAAGGAACTCACCTTTTTTCACATTTAGCGAAACACCCGTTAGAGCCTGTGTTTCAAGCGGTCTTTCAAGATCATATGAAAATTTGAGATCTTTTATTTCTATAATATTGCTCATTGTTCCTCCGTAAGCTGCCAGATTGCTGTTGAACCGCACGGCAGTTCATACCCCGATGCAGTTACCGGGAGGCCAACCTCGTCAGCCTTTACAGTGCCGCCGAACCGCTTGCAAAGTGTCACTCCAAGCATATATCGCATTACCGATGCGGATAAACCGGTGGTATATGAATTAAGAAGATAGAATAATGGATTGTCACTTAAAACCTGAGCCGATAAATCAACAAGTCCGAAAAGGCTTTCTTCAAGCTTCCAGACCTCGCCTCCAGGTCCCCTTCCGTATGAGGGAGGATCCATTATTATAGCGTCATATGTGTTGCCGCGGCGTATTTCGCGTTCTATAAACTTCTTACAGTCGTCAACGATATATCGTATCGGAGCATTTTCAAGCCCTGATGACTTCGCATTTTCTTTAGCCCATAACACCATGCCTTTTGCCGCGTCCACATGACATACGGATGCGCCCGCTTTCGCGCATGCAATTGTTGCCCCTCCGGTATATGCAAAAAGGTTCAGCACTTTAATTGGTCTCCCGGCTTTTTTTATCTTTTCCATGCAAAAATCCCAATTAACGGCCTGCTCAGGAAATACGCCGGTGTGCTTAAAACTCATAGGCTTTAAATTGAATGTAAGCTCATGATAATGGATCTGCCATATCTGAGGAAGGCTGTAAAATTCCCATTTCCCGCCTCCCGTTGCAGAGCGGAAGTAATGTGCGTCAGGTTTTTGCCAGCGTGGATCATTACGCGGTGTTTCCCATATTACCTGAGGGTCAGGACGGACTAATATATATTTACCAAAGCGTTCAAGCTTTTCGCCGCTGCTTGTATCTATAACTTCAAAATCCTGCCACTTGTCGGAAAGAAACATGCTTAACCTCCAATTCTTTTCCGGCATAGTTTGCCATTATATTTGAAAATTTATACTTATATAGATAAATAGTATAGCACCGTATATATTTTTAGTCAATTAGATAACTTTTTAGAAAATTATATCTTTTGCCTACTTGAGTTTTAATAATTTATAATATTTAAAAAGTGCGTTTCCATGGTCTGAAACGCACCTTTTAAGTTCATCATATTAGTAAAATCCTATTTTATATTGCGGGATTATTAAGCATAAGTTTTAGCTGTCGACATCATTTTGCATTCATTTGCACAGTTACGGCATTCATCCGAGCACTTTTTGCAGTGATCGTCTTTAAACATCCCGCAGTCGTTTGCGCACTCATTGCAAACCGTTTCACATATCTTGCAAACATCTGCCGCATGTTTTGCATCCATTGACATGAATGTTACGGACATTTTGCAAATCTCTGCGCATTCGCTAAGCGTTGAAATGCACTTAACCCTTGCACCTACATCCGGCTCATTAAGACACATGTTCATACATTCGACGCATGCCTGTGCACATCTGTTGCAGGCGTCAATGCATTTCTGATACTTGTCAATAGCATTATTCACTATTCCCATTTTCTTACCTCCAAAAGTAAATTTAGGCTACATAATGATTATTGCCCCAAAGTTTAAATATATCCTTAAGGTAAGAAAACTCGAATTTAAAAGAGCATAGTTTAACCCCTGTAATTTTTAGGCTGC
>JAUZPM010000036.1 GCA_030705925.1 Bacillota bacterium | reverse complement strand
CCTTCAGTTTTTAATGTTTTACCGAGACTGCTTGAAAGATCAGGCAATTCAGATAAAGGGTCTATCACAGGGTTATATACGGTTTTGGTTGAAGGAGACGATATGAACGAACCTGTGGCTGATACTGTTCGCGGCATCCTTGACGGACATATAGTCTTAAGCAGGGATCTTGCAAGCAGAAATCACTATCCTGCAATAGACGTGATGGCAAGCGTAAGCAGGGTTATGCCTGATATTGTAGATAAAGAGCATTTGGCAAGTTCAGGGCAAATGAAAAAAACAATGGCTATATACAGAGAGGCACAGGATCTTATAAATATAGGAGCTTACCAGAACGGCTCAAATCCCGAAATTGACAAAGCAATAAAATTAAACCCGCTTATAAACGAATTCTTGACTCAAAACGTTGATGAAAAACCTTCGTTTAGTGATTCTGTCAACATGCTGTCAAGAATAATGAATGCACAGATATAAGGTCTAAAAGAGGAAGTATATGAAGAAGTTCAAGTTCTCATTAGAGTCAGTTTTAAGAATCAAGCTTGCAAGAGAAAAACAGAAAAAAGGCGAACTTGGTGAAATTGAGTTTCGTATTATAAATAAAAATACGGAATTAAAAAAAATTCAAAACGATCTTAATAATCTGGACTTGGATTTTGAAAATCATTTAAAAAAAACAAATGCAATTTGGCTTGTTTCTTATGAGCATTATAAAAAAGTTTTAAGTGATAAAGCAGAAATAGTGCTCACAGAACTTTCAAAGTTATATAAAGAAAAAGAATTGTGCCAGCAGCAGCTTATAACAGTTATAAAAGAGAGAGAAACACTCGAAAAACTGAGAGAACAGCAATATAATGTTTACTTACATGAAATGCAGAAGGAATATGAAAGAGAAATTGGTGATTTTATGGGTTTTCATGCTGCTGAAGCCTATGAAAACGGAGGACAGGCTTCATGAGCAAAAAGCCAGGTAAAAAAAAGGAAAACAAAAAAGCAACTCCATTAAAAGCAGTAATAAGAATATCTGTTTTTTATTTGATACTTGTTATAATCGGAGCTGCTTTGCTATATTTTAACATGTTCAATTTACGCGTCAAAACTATTACCGTCCTTGAACACGGAAGAAATGAGTATAACATTTTATTAATTAAAGAGAAATCAATTAATGAAGAAGAAACTAAACTAAATGATGAAAAAGCTAAGTTTGAAAAAGAAAAAGCTGAAAACGATAAGCAAAAGCAATCGTTAGATAGTCAAAAAAGTGAGTTAGATGCTAAAAACACCGAGCTTGACAATAAAGAAGCACAAATCAATGAAAAGACAGCAGACATGCAGAAACTAGTAAAAATATATGAATCTATGGAAGCAGGTCAAGCAGCCAAAATTCTTGAGGCTATGGATAAAAATCAGGTTACTCTGATACTAAGCAACATGAATCAAGCTAAATCTTCTGCTATTTTAGCTGAAATGGACCCCAGTACTGCATCGGCTTTATTATCGTCGATGATAAAACAATAAACTCTACTAAAGACTGGTTGTGATAATATGAATGCAGTTAACGCGGTTGCTACCAATATACTTGCTATGCTAAATTCGTTAAATACAGATAAAGAGACCAGTGACGATAAAAAAGCTGACTTTCTTTCACTTTTTGGGTCTATTCAAGATGAAAATAAGGATAAAAAGAATAAACTTGGAGATGGGTCTGAATTAGCGTTAATAGCAGCGTGCTTTCCCAATTTGTGCACTCAGACAACAGATATTGATTTGATTCAAAATAAAAATGAATCCGATATTTCGGTTCAGTCTTTAATCTCAGCTTTAGTTAGCAGATCCGGCAATTCAAAAGATTTAAAAGACCTGTTTTTAAAACTTGGTTTAATGAGTTCCACATCAAATAATTCAGAGGAACTTAGCAGCATCTTAAATCCAGCCAACGATACGTTTGATATGAGTTCGCTTATTGATGTTATAAATCAAAAACCGAATCTTTTGAGCGAAGAGCAAGGCAAACAGCTTATCTCAGATTACCTTGAAATTACTAAACTACAGGAAAGCGACGCCGATCCTTTGCAGACTGCAATCAACGATGAAAAAATTGCAGATTTGAAACAAAGTATAAAAGATATTTTACAAATTGCTTTAGTTAACAAAGCGCTTGAAGTTAATTCAAAAACTGACAGCAATGAGTCATTAGAAAATGAAAACGCTGTTTTGACTGAAACGGATAATTCCAGTTCCCCCGCTGCTGTTAGCAACAAGTCGAATAAAAATCAGGATATACAGAACATAACGCAAAATGCTGTTAATCAAGATGTTTCTATAATTAAACAGGATAAAACAGAAGCCCCAGCTTCGAAAAGGTCTCAGCCTTCTGCAGGTGTAACTGTTACTTCAGTTAATACAGTAAAGTCAAAGACGTTGGATTTTAGTAATAGTGAAAACTCTTTTGACAACAAAGATGAAGATTCCAAATTGGGAAAGGCTGATAAATCCACAGATGTTAGTGATGATTTTACTAACAGTAATATAAATAATACATTTCAAATCGAAAACCGATCGATAAATACTACTAAACCTGACAACGTTCAAAGTCCTGAAGTTAAAGTGTATGATCAGATTGTTGAAAGGCTTGCAACAACTGTCAAGGACGGTAAAGAGGAGATAAGTGTTAAACTTAAGCCTGATGATCTGGGGCAAGTTGAAGTAAAACTTACCCATACAAAAGAAGGGCTTATTGCTCAGATAAAAACAGACCAAGTGAAAACACAGGAATTGCTGCTTTTAAATATGTCGCAGTTATCAGACTCTCTTAGCAGCAAGGGAATTGAAGTTTCTAAGGTTGATGTTGTATATGATTCCGGGGTGCAAACACAGCTTGGAAATGGTTCGGCACAAGATGGCCAGCCACAGCATCATGAAGCAAACCGTTATGCACTAAAAAATGAGAATAGTGACCCGGAAAAGTTAGTAAATGATTTTAAATATTTATCGGAATACAGCAGCAATACATTAGATTGCTTAGCATAAAGGAGTGATAGATATGTCTGTTAATTCTGCATCAGGTGTTGCTTCATCAGATACAAGTAATACAGATACTAGAAAAGTGACTAAAACACTCGGCAAGGATGAATTCCTTCAAATTTTGGTTGCTCAGCTTCAAAATCAGGATCCATTAAACCCCATGGATGATACCGATTTTATTGCGCAAATGGCTCAGTTCAGTTCTTTGGAGCAATTAATGTCGATGAATACGTCCATTTCCCAAAATCAGGCGTATGATCTTGTCGGGAAATACATCTATACTGAACTTAAAGATGACGACGGGAATACGACCACTGTTGCCGGCAAGGTCGACAGTGCTTTTGTATCAGACGGGACGGCGTATGTTATGGTTGGCGATAATAAAGTGCCATATAGTAATGACATTACTGTAATTGATGATGGAAGCCAAAGTGGGATTACTGAAAGTATTTTGCAGAGTTCCGGCTTGATAGGTAAAAAGGTAAGCGCCATATATACTGACGATAAAGGAAATTCAACCACTATTACAGGCACAGTCAATAAGGTATCTATTAATAATGGAGAAGTACTTGTAACGGTAGATGACAAGCAAGTCAACTTATCTTGCGTTACCGAGATAACAGAATAATTAATATAAAATATATTTAGGAGGTTTTACCATGTTAAGATCAATGTATTCCGCGGTTTCGGGGCTTAAGAGCCATCAAACAAAAATGGATGTAATAGGAAATAATATTGCAAATGTAAATACTGTAGGATTTAAATCTAGCAGAGTGGTTTTTGAAGACATTTTCAGCCAGACTATAAGACCTGAATCATCAGCAACTGCTGACGGACTCGGAGGAACAAATCCACAGCAGATAGGACTTGGGGTCACAGTGGGGGCAATTGATGTTTTACAGACTCCAGCAGCGACTCAGTATACTGGTAAAAACCTTGATGTCAGTATAGATGGTGACGGATATTTTGTAGTCAGCGATGGATCACAGAATTTCTTTACGAGAGCTGGAGATTTCACAACAGATAATGAAAACCATCTTGTTAACGCTGACGGATATCTTGTTCAAAGCGGCAACGGTGACACGTCAATAACTATACCAGCAGGGTATTCAGATATTAGTATTAATAAAAATGGCGATATCATAGGTATCAACGATACAACACAGGAGAAAGAAACTATCGGTACGATCTGCATCGCTAATTTCAACAATCCTAGTGCTCTTGAAAAAGTCGGGCAAAATCTTTATGTCTCTAACAAAAATACTGGAGATCCTGTCTATTCTAATCCAGGCACGAATGGTTCAGCATATATTAAACCAGGTTCACTCGAAATGTCTAACGTTGATTTGTCTGACCAGTTTACAGATATGATAGTTACACAAAGAGGATTTCAGGCAAACTCTAAGGTAATAACTACTTCAGATGAAATATTGGACGAACTCATCAACATGAAGCGCTAATAAGGAGCGATTATGATAAAAGTCACTCGGCTCAATGGCAAGGAATTTTACATTAATTGTGAACTGATCGAGTTTATGGAGGAAACTCCCGATACAGTTATTTCGATGACAACCGGGAAAAAACTTGTGGTGACAGAAACCACACAGCAGGTTCTCGATCTCATCATCGCATATAAAAGAAAGGTCGGGTATACGCTTCCGCCAGTGATAAGAGCCGAATAAAGAGGGATAACATGAATGTTCAAACAGTAGGGGGACTTATTGCCGGTACAGTATTTATCATTACAAGCATACTGCTCACTGGTGATTTGCGTACGTATTTTGATGTTTCATCAATAATGATTGTTGTTGGCGGCACTGTAGCGTCAACTTTTGTATCATATTCCCGTAATCAACTTAAGTCTATAATTCCCATGGTGAAAAAGGCATTTAAGAATCCAAAGATAGACTATAACGCTGATATAGACCAAATAATTGATCTTGCCAATATTGCTAGAAAAGAGGGCCTTCTGTCACTTGAAGGCAGCACATTTAATGATCCGTTTTTGCAGAAGGGCGTTGAGCTCATCATCGATGGCACTGATCCGGAGCTAGTAAAAGACATCCTAGAAACGGATATAGATTATACTAGCAGCAGACATCAAATGGGACAACAAGTTTTTGGCAGCATGGCTCAATTTGCTCCTGCATATGGCATGATAGGCACGCTAGTCGGCTTAATTAATATGCTTAGGTTACTTAACGATCCGTCAAAGGTTGGACCGAATATGGGTGTTGCTTTAATTACAACTTTTTACGGAGTAATACTTGCAAATCTACTTTTTATACCTATGGCTAATAAATTAAAAGCTCAATCAGCTGACGAAATTTTACAGAAAGAACTTTATGTCGAAGGCCTTTTATCTATTCAAAACGGAGAAAATCCCAGAATAATAAAGGATAAACTAGATGCATTCTTATCTAAAAAGTTAAGAAAAAGCAGTAATAATAAGGTTCGACAAATATCGGCTGATGGGGAAGAGCATAGATATGAGAAGAAATCACAGAGCGTTTGACGACTCTACGCCTGGCGGCAGTTGGATGGATACATATGGAGATATGGTAACTCTACTCCTTACATTTTTTGTTATGCTTTATTCTTTTTCTACTATAAATGCAGCTAAGTGGCAAGGCTTAGTGGGTACGCTTACCGGGGGAAAAAAAGCTATTGGAACTACTGATACATCCAATATAGCGGCTACTGATAAAACGACGGCACCGACTAGCTTTGAAGAAGCATCTAAATTAGTTGAGGAAACGACGAATAATTCTTCAGATCAAAAATCTGAACAAGTGATTAACGCAGACGCTTCTTCAAAGGTAACCGCGAGCTCACCAGCAAAAAAAGCTACTCAAACTAAATCTTCTGCAACGGGTAAAAATGCATCAGCTTCCAGCAGTAAGACATCCTCTAAAACGTCGTCGCTTACGGCGTTATATAAAGATTTAAATCAATACGTAAGCAGTAAAAATGGAAGTTCGGGTGTTTCTGTTACTATGGGTTCAGGTTCACTGACAATAAGATTTGTTGGGACGGTTTTGTTTGATCCAGGAAGTGCAACAATAAAGCCTCAGGCGAAAGGCGTTTTACATGATATTTCCGGGATTATTAATGATCATATAAAATCTATTAGTCTTGTAGAAAGTCAAGGTCATACCGACAATGCACCTGTTACTGGGTCAGCGTACCATGATAACTGGGAACTATCCGGTGACAGGGCTTATAATGTACTGACTGAATTAATCAATACAGGTACAGTGGATCCGCATAGCTTGAAATTTTCTGGCCTTGGCGAGGAACATCCTATAGCCTCAAACGATACCCAGGCAGGAAGAAATAAGAACAACCGTGTTGACATAATTATTTCATAACTTAACGGAAATGGGGAGTAAATATGAAAAAAATCATAATATTTCTTCTTGTATTATTACTATTAATGGGGGGAGCTTTAACTTTTATATATATGTCTAAAAGCACTCCTGACAAACCGTATAACTATGACCCGGGAGATGCTTTTGTAACAGATTTAAGCTCAGGTTCTCAACTTATAAAAGCTGATTTAACTATTTCATTTAAGAATGACAAGTATAAAAAGTACCTCGAAGAAAATAACTTTAAAATCAGAAATATAATTATATTTGTTCTTAGAGAGAAGACACCCGCTCAAGTTAAATCAAATGATATTGAAAGCGTTATTAACAAAGAAATCATACAAAAACTGCAATCGGAACTAAAACTTGATAATATAGACCGCGTATACTTTAACGAATTTATTGTAGAATAGACTGCCGGGGGGGTTAAATGTTTTGGCAGACGTATTGTCTCAACGTGAAATAGATGAACTTTTAAAAGCATTGACTACTGGCGATGTTGATACGCAGGTCGTAAAACCAGAAGAACCTAAAGGGATAAAGAAATACGATTTTAAAACAGCAAATAAGTTTCCTAAAGAACAGATGCGAACTCTTAACATCATATATGAAAATTTCGCTCTTCTTTTGTCTACATTTTTATCGGGAACGCTAGGTACTTACTGCGAGGTTAATGTGGTTTCAGTTGAAGAACAGGCATATTATGAATTTACAAATTCATTTCCATCACCTGTTATTCTAGCTATTATGTCTATGAATCCCCTTGAGGGTTCTTCACTGCTAGAAGTTTCACCATCCGTTGCCTACGCCATCTTGAGCAGACTTTTCGGGGGACTGGCAACTGCCACCGGCACAGATAGAATGTTTACCGAGATCGACCTTGTAATTATTGAAAAGATTATTAGACAGTTTATGCCTTTACTAAACGAAGCATGGAGTAAAGTCATGAAAATTGACACTCTGCTTGATAGAATTGAAACAAGTTCCCAGTTCGCGCAAATAGTTTCTGCTAACGAAACTATCGCAATCATTACAGTAAGCGTTAAAGTTGATGACACAGAAGGCCTTATGAATTTCTGCATTCCGCACATATCTGTTGAACCAATTGCCAAAAATCTTAACACAAGACTTGCCTCCACAGGTACATCATATGGTAAAAAGGTTGAATCGAACAAGGATGCAATAATAAGACAATTATATAACACTCAACTAACATTACATGCAGTTTTATCTGAAACCGCCGTAACGGTTAGGGACATTACACATCTTCAGCCAGGTGATGTAATACAACTTGATAAAAAAATCGATGACTTAATATCAGTAAAAGTTGAACATCTACCCAAGATCATTGGGTCGCTAGGTGTTAAGGGCAACAAATATGCTATTAAGATTGCTGATATCGAAAAAGAGGAGGAAGCCTTAAATGAATGAGTTAATGTCGCAGGAGGAAATTGATGCGCTTATAAATGGCGCAAATACATCCAAACCTGCAGTTGAAGCAGAAGAAATAAAGCTTTCAGATGCGGAAGTCGATGCACTTGGAGAAATTGGTAATATATGCATGGGTACTGCGGCTACCACGCTTTACAATATATTGGGGCGCCGTGTATCTATAACGACGCCTTTTGTATCTATAACTAATCTTTCAAAACTTGCGGAGCAGTATCAAATACCTTTTGTAATTGTCGATGTGCGTTATACAGAAGGATTAGAGGGTAGGAATCAGCTTGTTCTTCAGGAAGACGATGTCAAAGTAATAACTGACCTAATGATGGGCGGCGACGGAACAAATACAGCAATAAACCTTGAGGAGCTTCACTTAAGTGCTATCAGTGAAGTTATGAACCAGATGATGGGAAGTATTGCGACCTCGATGGCGGACATGCTTGGAAATATGGTAATAAACATTTCTCCACCTACATCTATGGTTGTCAGATTCAGCGATGATGACATTAAATCGATACTCGGGGGCGAAAAAGATTTAATAAAAATCAGCTTCCAAATGGAGATCGAAGGAATAAGAAAAAGTGAACTTATACAGCTAATGCCTGTTGAGTTTGGAAAGAGGCTTGCGCATAACTTAATGGGTGATATTGTTGAAAATCAGCCGGAGTCAGTAGAGCCTGCAGCCCCAAAACCTGCAGAACAACCTAAAGTTCAGGCACAGCCGTCCCAACAAGAATCACGTGCGCCGAAAGCAAGCTATTCTTCTAAACCGGAAAAGTCAAAAGTCAACATTGCTCCGCTTCAACTAAATTCTTTTGATGACGAACCGATGACTGATTATTCTGAAGACGGCTTGGACTTAATAATGGACGTCCCGCTTCAGATCACGGTTGAATTAGGTGCATGTAAGAAAAATTTACGTGAGATAATGGAACTCAACACAGGGTCTATTATCGTTCTTGACAAAATGGCAGGGGATCTAGTTGACGTAATTGTTAACGGTAAACTGATTGCAAAGGGCGAAGTCATTGTTATTGATGATAACTATGGTGTAAGAATAACTGAAATTGTAACTTCGTCAAGTAAGCAGATAAGAACTAACAAAATACAGATATAAGGGTGTTAGAATGAAGGAGATTTTTGATGCTGTTATCCTTATTTGTATTTTCGGTTTTATTTGCGTATTAGTATATTATACAACCAGATTTGTTTCCGTAAAGTCTGTAAGCATGAGTCAGGGTAAATATTTAAAAGTGATCGACAGGGTCGTGCTGTCGAAGGATAAACAGTTGATTATTGTCGAAATCGGGCAGGAATGCCACCTGATCAGCATGTCCGCTCAGAATGTTCAGCAGTTATGTGTCATAGATAAGGAAGATTTAGTTTTAAATGAACCAATAAAACTTAATGTAACTAATGACGCTGTCCAGAATATGATAGACAAGATTTTGTCATTAATTAAAGATACATATGGCAAAGTAAAGTTAAAAAATTTAACTGTGACAAAAAAACAAACTGAAAAAACGGAGGACACAGAAAATCTTCAGCAGCTGTTTGCAAAAATAGATATGAGAAAGCGCACGTTAAAGGAAAATATTAAAAACAGCAGTGTTGATACTGAGTTTGATTTTAAACTTGGAAAAATGGGAAATGAGGATAATAATGGCGGTTCGGAAAAAATCAAAATTTAAAAAAAGGTTTGCCGCGGCATCTATTATTCTTGCATTGCAGCTTCTGTTTTTAACACCGGCCTTTGCTGCGGTAATC
Source organism: Bacillota bacterium (assembly GCA_030705925.1). NCBI lineage: Bacteria > Bacillati > Bacillota > Bacillota bacterium. The sequence continues at coordinate 11,134 of JAUZPM010000036.1, read as the reverse complement.
AATCTTCCGGATGACAAATCTCAGAGTGTACAGATAATTATACTTCTGACAATATTGACACTGGCGCCTTCTATTCTTATTATGATGACAGGATTTACAAGAATTATAATCGTGTTGTCTTTTGTAAGGAATGCGCTGGGTTTACAACAGACACCGCCCAATCAAGTCATGATCGGGCTTGCTCTGTTTTTAACCTTCTTTTTCATGTATCCTGTATTTACCGATGTTTATAATAACTCGTATAAACCCTACGCAGAGGGGACTATCAGTCAACAGCAGGCTATTGAAAAGGCGAAGGAACCGATGCGCGATTTTATGCTGAAGCAGACTTATAAAAAAGATTTGAATCTTTTTTTAAATATGAAAAAAATTGATTCAGTTTCAGATACAAAAGATATTCCGTTAAGCACTATTATTCCGGCTTTTATAATAAGCGAAATGAAGAGAGCTTTTGAGATAGGATTTCTTATTTACATACCCTTTATGGTAATAGATATGATTGTTGCTAGTACGCTGATGTCCATGGGCATGATGATGCTTCCTCCAACGGTAATATCTTTGCCGTTTAAAGTATTGCTCTTCATTTTGGTTGACGGCTGGGATCTTACGGTTCAAACGCTGTTTAAAAGCTTTTCTTGATAAGTTATAATTGGGCTTGCCGCTTGCCTTGATTTGCGGCGCCGCTCTAATCCTAATACTAGGGTGCTGCGGTATCGGGAGATAATATGTCACAGGGAGATATTTTAAGGATAATGCAGGAGGCTATATATACAATTATTATTGTATCAGCGCCACTGCTTTTAATAGGTCTTATAATCGGTGTCTTGATTTCTGTATTTCAGGCGGCAACCCAGATTAACGAGCAGACAATGGTTTTTGTTCCGAAGATTCTTGGAATATTTATAACCCTGATTATTTTTGGTGGTTGGATGCTTACAAAGCTTTCAGATTTCACCTTAAGACTTTTTGATTCTATTACTACCTTAATAAAATAAATGGATAATTTATTAAAAGTTATATCGGCGGCGCTGCCATACTTCTTCTTAATGTTTCTTCGTGTGTCGGGAATATTGATCCTCTCCCCGATTTTTGGAAGAAAAAATGTTCCGAACACAATGAAGATCGGTTTTTGCATTATCCTTACATATTTATTTGCGGCTATTTTTCCTCCCAATAGTCCGTATGTCATTGATAACGTTGCAGTTTACGTGTATAGTTGTGTAAAGGAGCTTGCTATAGGTTTTATTCTGGGCTATGTTACTACTTTGTTTTTTAGCATAGCAACATCAGCCGGTTATATGATTGATGTTCAAATGGGAATAAGTATGAGCGGCATATTTGATCAGCAGACAAGTTCTAATGTTGCAGTGACAGGAAATTTACTGAATATGATCATGCTGCTCTATTTTTTTATCTCTGACGGACATCATATGCTTCTCAAAATTTTATATTCTACATTTCAAAAGATTCCGGTTGGACATGTTTCGATTCCAGCTAATATAGTGACTGCGGTTGTAGAGCTGTTTATAAATGCATTTTCTATGTCTTTTTGTTTAATGATGCCTGTTATTGCAGTATCCCTATTAGTTGATTTTGCTCTAGGGCTAGCAACTAGAACAGTTCCACAGCTGAATGCTTTTATTGTTGGTATACCGCTTAAAATTATATTAGGATTTGTTATTTTACTTTTTATGCAGCCATTATATGTTCAATTTTGCAGCACATTATTTAATAAGATGTTTGAATCCACAGAATTGCTGCTGGGAAAGCTGGCGGTGATTACATGAACAACGATGCGGGAGAAAAAACCGAAAAAGCGTCGCCTAAAAAACGACGCGACGAGCGTGAAAAAGGCAATGTTTTTAAAAGTACCGATTTGACTTCGGCAGTTGCACTTCTCACGATGTTTGGAATTTTAAAAATTTTTGGAAAAGGCATTATAAATAATTCGTCAAAAGTATTAATACAATATTTAAGCCCTCAGGGAGACCTTTCACAGATATTTACGATAAAGGGCATTCAACATATCGCATATGAAGCGATTTTTAATCTCATTGTTATATGTATCCCTATATATGTGACAGCTTTGATAAGCGGTGTTGCAGTAAACTATTTGCAGGTAGGTTTTTTATTTTCGACCAAATCGCTTACATTTAAAGGTTCTAGAATTAATCCCCTTGCAGGCATGAAGAGAATAATTTCTTCACGCGCGCTTGCCGAACTGCTGAAGTCCCTTGCAAAAGTTATTATACTTGGAATAATCGCTTATCAGGAATTGCACAAGAATTTTGAAGGTCTGTCAATGCTTATGCTGTATGACATAAAGCAGTCATGGTCGGCACTGGCGAGTTTTTCTTTACAGCTTGCATTGAAATCAGGCATTGCTCTAGCCATATTATCAGTTGGAGATTATGTTTATCAATGGTGGCGCTATGAAAAAGATATAAAAATGACTAAACAAGAGGTTAAGGAAGAATTTAAACTTACTGAAGGAAATCCTCAAACAAAAAACAGAATAAGACAAAAACAGCGTGAAGTCGGCATGTCCAGAATGATGCAGAAACTACCACACGCCGACGTTGTAATAGCAAACCCAACGCATTATGCCGTCGCTTTGCAGTATGACGAAAAAATAAGCAGCGCTCCTATTGTGATTGCAAAAGGTAAGGACTATGTTGCTTTAAAAATAAAAGAAAAAGCTCGTGAGTTAAATATAGAAATCGTTGAAAATAAACCGCTTGCCAGGTCTCTTTATTTTTACTGTGACATTGGACAGCAGATACCGGCAGATCTATATAAAGCGGTTGCAGAAGTCCTCGCATATGTTTATAAACTTAAAAGAAAACAGGTAAGGAGATGAGACAGCAATGAAATTAATGGACGTATTGATATCAGCTGTGGTACTGCTCATCATATTACTTATTATAATTCCGCTCAGCGCCGGAGTTCTTGATGTGATGCTTGTCATCAACATTACAACTTCAGTTATGATATTGCTCGTTACTCTTTATTCAAAAGAAGCGCTGCAGTTCTCGGTATTCCCGCCGCTGCTTCTTATAATCACGCTTTTCAGGTTATCTCTAAATATATCATCGACACGTTTAATACTGAGCAATGGCGGAGAAGCAGGAAAAGTCATAAGAACATTCGGAAATTTTGTTATTGGAGGCAACGTCGTTGTCGGTGTAATAATATTCTTGATAATAACTATCATTCAGTTTGTCGTAATAACAAAAGGTTCAGAAAGGGTTGCAGAGGTTGCGGCAAGGTTTACGCTTGACGCAATGCCCGGCAAGCAGATGGCAATCGACGCTGATTTGAATACAGGCCTTATAAATGATACGGAAGCACGTCAGAGAAGAGCAAAAGTTCAGCGTGAGGCAGACTTTTACGGTGCTATGGACGGTGCAAGCAAGTTTGTCAAAGGCGATGCAATTGTCGGAATAATTATTATAGTGATCAATATAGTTGGCGGCATAATAATCGGCGTTATGACGCTCGGGATCCCACTTTCGCAGGTTGTTCAGCAATACACTCTTTCTACAGTAGGCGACGGACTTGTAAATCAGCTTCCGGCTCTTCTTATTTCAACGTCTACAGGTATCATTGTTACAAGAGCCGCTTCTGAAAATAACCTTGGACGCGATATTACAAAACAGCTTTTTTCACAGCCTCAAGTGCTTATAATAGCTGGCGGAATGATATTTTTGATAGGTTTGATACCTGGTCTACCGAAAATTCCTATATTTGTAATAGCGGGACTGCTTGCATGGCTTGGCTATACGATGTATAATTCTAAAAAGGTGGAGAAAGACACAAAGGAAGCAAGCCTTGCGGAACAGGCTGCTCAGGAAACCAGAAAACCTGAAAACGTTGTCTCTTTGCTGAATGTTGATCCCATAGAGTTGGAGTTTGGATATGGATTGATTCCGCTTGCTGATGCATCTCAGGGAGGGGACCTGCTTGACAGGGTCGTTATGATCAGAAGGCAGTGTGCTGTGGACATGGGAATGCTTATACCTGTTATCCGTTTAAGGGATAACATCATGCATAAGGCAAATGAATATGTCATCAAGATCAAGGGAAATGAAGTCGCAAGGGGAGAGGTTTATGCGGATCATTTTCTTGCGATGAATCCGGATGCAACAAGCGTAAAGCTTAACGGAATACAGACTGTGGAACCTGCATTCGGGCTGCCTGCAGTTTGGATCACTAAAAGTGAGAGGGAAAGAGCAGAGGTTCACGGATACACTATAGTAGATCCTCCATCTGTCATTGCGACACACCTGACTGAAGTTTTAAAACACTATGGTTATGAGTTACTGGGCAGACAGCAAGTTCAGACGCTTTTGGACAATCTTAAGCAAACGCAGCCTGCGCTTGTAGATGAGGTGACGCCTAAACTATTCAGCCTTGGCGAAATTCAAAAGGTTCTGGCAAATCTTCTTCGCGAAAACGTATCGATCAGGGACATGGCAACCATACTGGAAACGATGGCGGACTATAGTACATATACTCATGATCCTGATCTGTTGACTGAATATGTTCGTCAAAAACTAAAACGGACGATCTCTAATAAGTTCATTCCTTCTGGAAAGGCAAGAGTTATAACCATATCAACACAGCTCGAAGATATGATCGCTGAAAACATTCATAAATCAGAACAGGGTTCGTATGTGGTTTTAGAACCGGAATATCTTCAGAAACTTGCATCTGCGGTTAAAGCAGCATGTGAGAAATTTGCTTCTATAGGCATTACACCAATCGTGTTAACATCTTCAATGGTAAGACGTTTCTTCAAGAAACTTGTAGAACCAATTATTCCTGACTTAGTCGTGCTTTCATATAACGAGGTAGATTCCGATATAGAATTACAATCGGACGATAAGATAGGAATTTAGTCATAAACAATGGAAGGGGGATAGTATGAAAATTAAACGTTACGTTGCCGGCAATATGCAAGAGGCATTTGAACGTATCCGTGAAGAGCTAGGCAGCGATGCTGTTATTCTAAATAGCAGACCTATACGTAAAAAAGGGATTTTCGGAATATTCTCCAAGCCTGATGTCGAAGTGTTTGTTGGCCTCGATAATCACGATGATGCTAAAGAACACCAAGAAAACAATGATAATAAAGTTAACGACCATGATATTTCCGAACTTGAGTCGAAAATTAATACCCTGAGTACAACTATTTCAACATTTTACAACAAGTTTCAACATTTTAACCGGACGACATTTGATTTTTCAGATGATCTTAATAAAATATTTGAAAAACTGCAATTATCAGATGTTTACGAAGAGACTGCTCTTTCAATTGCAAATGATATAAAATCTGTAGTTGATAAATACGGTGATGATATTCAAGAAGTAGCTCAACAGATCGTATTAAGGTATCTTGGAGATTCTTATAAGCTTGAGCCGGTAAGAAATAAAATGACAACCGTTATGGTTGTTGGCCCCACCGGCGTTGGGAAAACCACCACTATTGCGAAACTTGTGGCATTATATATTAGCAAGGGCTATAAAGTCAGCCTGATCACTACTGATGTTTACCGTGTAGCGGCTTTCGAACAGCTGAAAATCTACGCAAGCATACTTGGTGTTCCTATTACGTGTGTATATAGGCTGGAGGAACTTAATCAAGTTATCGAACAGATTAAAGACAAAGAGCTTGTGTTCATCGATATGCCGGGAAAGGGAGCTGGCGGAAAAAATTATGAACAATCACTTTCCGGGATTATCGATACATGTAAAATAGATGAAATATTTTTAACGCTTAATGTTTCTACGGCTTATCAAAGCTGCAAAAGAATAATTGATAGTTATAAGTTTTTAAAAAATTACAAAATCATTATTACAAAGATTGACGAGTGTCTTAATTACGGCGGAATTGTTAACGCCAGCTGTATATCAGGAAGGCCGATTGCCTTCATAACTAATGGACAGCATGTTCCGGGAGACATTTCATTTTTTGACCCGGATTTGATTGCAAGAAAACTATTATCAGACTAACAGAGAAGGTGCAGGAATGGATATATTACAACATATTAAGGCTGGAGAGGTTGTTGATGTCCAAACCTCAACTGAGAAATATCAAAGTAAGATCTATGACCTTGAAAAACCGGATGTCCTTTTGATAGCTCCTCCCCTCAAAAAACAGATATATGGTTTCATTGAACAAGGGGCTAAATTAGACATTATATTTTATCGCGACAATGGATTATTTACTTTTCAGGCAGTTGTACAAAAAAAGGTTTTTTCAAATAATGTTTTATGTTTGCGTGTAAAGGCTTTAACAGAACCAGAACGATATCAAAGGCGCGACTATTATAGGTTGCCTATTTGTATAAAAACAAAAGTATTTTACCAGATGGACGCGCCTGATGAAACGGGTACCATTCATCAGCGAATACTGAACGTTTTCACAGTAAATTTAAGCGGCGGCGGATTATGCATAAAAACTGAAGAAGAAATTCCTCTCAGGACATTAGTTACAAGCGTGTTCTCACTTAACAGACATAAAAGCATTACACTTAACGGAACCGTGGTTTGGATTAAGGAAATAAATGATCAGGTAAAAAGCTATCATATTGGGATAGAATTTGAAAAATACGATGAAAGTTTAAGACAGGATATTATTCGGTTTATATATGCACAACAGCGAAGGATTGCAAATATAAAATAAAAATGCATGGATGCGGGGTGAACAACTTGGCCGAAACCGGTGATAAAACAAAAGATCTTTGGATCGAATTTAAGACTTCAGGAGATGTTGAACTGAGGAACCGGCTTATTATGGATAATGTTCACTTAGTAAAAAAGATTGTTGGGCGGTTGTTTCCTAAATACCGGAATTTTAATGAATATGATGATCTTATCAGCTGGGGCGTTATGGGCCTTATGGATGCTGTTGAAAAATTCGATCTAAATAAAAACGTTAAGTTTGAGACTTATGCAACCTTACGCATAAGAGGCGAGATTATTGACCATATGCGCAGGCAGGATGCTGTTCCTGTTAACATCAGGGCTAAGCTAAAAAAAATTGATTACGCTTATGAAAAATTGCAGCAAAAGCTTGGGGAGGAGCCGTCACATGACAATGTTGCAGCTTTCCTTGGCATAAGCGTTGATGAACTACATAAAACGCTTGAAGATTCGTATTATTTCAATATTATTTACCTTGATGAGATGCTTGCAAATTCATGCAGTTCTAATAAAGAACCTATCAGCAAGGAAAATATAGAGGAAAACTGTGAAAAGGATGATATAATTTCATTAATCAAAAATGAAATAGACGTCTTACCTGAGAAGGAAAAGATCGTTATGCAGTGCTATTATTATGAGGAAATGACTTTAAAAGAAATCGCACTTATTTTGGGGCTTACAGAGTCCAGAATCGCTCAGATACATTCAAAAGTTATAATCAAATTAAGAAACAGACTGAAAAAAATAATGAATTAGAGGATGTTGTCATTATGGGTTCGGGTTATTATATCTTTGCTTTTTTTATATTCATTCTTGTCTGCGTATTAATATTTGTTTACAGCAGACTGGTTTTGGCACACAAGGGCAATAAAAATGATCAGATCGGCTCTGAAAGGGAAAAATCTCTCTTCAAGTTATATCAAAACATTGAAGAAATGATGGATACGTTTGAAAATTATGTAACAGAGTCTATGGCACGTTTTGATGAAGAGAAAAAAGAGATTTCAGGCATGCTAGATGAAGTAAAAAAACTTTCCGAAACTGCCGAGAAGAATTTGAATAGAACTCCTGCGCCAATTGAAAAGACTGAACACGATACTGTTAAAGAAGAGACGACTGTAACTGAACACAAAAAGCGAAGAAAACGCAGTTCAGAGGATACGAAAATACAAAAAGCGCTTCAGCTTTACAGACAAGGCGCCCAACTTGAGGATATTGCAAAGGAACTTCAGATGAGTTTCGGTGAGATTCAAACTATAATCAGTGTAAGATCTAAATAAAACATTAATTGGTAAAAAAATATTTGAAAAACAATAAAGTTTTACTGTAAATTCAACGATAATAAAAACAGATTGATGAAAAGAGGAGAGCTCTATGATAAGAGCATTGTATACATCGGCTGATGGAATGCTTACACAGTCTAAACGGATGGATGTTGTTACTAATAACATTACCAATATGGATACAGCCGGATATAAAAGCGAAGAACTGCTTTCAAGATCATTCGAAGATTTACTGATAAATAGGATCAATGATCCAGCTACTGGGAGTTTATCGACAGTCGGGCAAATTAATAATGGTGCTCATATTGACCAAGTGAATATACGTTTTGAACAGGGCCCTCTTGAAGAAACAAAAAATAATACAGATATTGCACTTGAGGGGGATGGCTTCTTTGCTATCCAGGCCCCAGCTGGAGAAAGATATACTCGAGCTGGCAATTTTTCTGTTAACAATAATGGTTTCTTAGTGACCAGTGAGGGAAATTATGTCCTTGGGCAAAACGGACCTATCAATGTTGGAAATACCAATTTTACTGTAGATAAAAACGGTACAGTTAATTCTCAAAACGGTACGTATCAACTTCGTATAGTCTCTTTTGCAGATAACGGAGCGTTATATAAAGAGGGCAGCGGCCTTTACAGCAATAACGGAGGATCTGCAATTATTCCATCTAGTTGTCAGGTTAAACAGGGTTTCTTGGAAAAATCAAACGTTGACGTTGCAAAAGAGACGGTTAATATGATCCAGATTTCTCGTAATTATGAAACTAATCAGCGCATTATTCAAATGCTTGACAATTCTCTTGGCAAAGCTGTCAATGACATTGCAAAGGTATAGGAGGAAATTACATGATTCAGTCATTATATTCTGCAGCGGCTGGACTTACATCCACGCAACAGAATATTGATACTATTGCTAATAATATTTCCAATACAAACACCGCTGGTTTTAAGGCTTCTCGTGCGGACTTCAAGGACGCGATATATACAGCAATGCAAAATCCTGATCCGACGGGGGCAGGGAATAACCTTCAGCTTGGACATGGCGCAATCCTTGCGGCAACATTGTTGACACAAAACAACGGTTCGTATATCCAAACCGGCAGAAGTTTAGATTTTGCGGTTATGGGAGATGGATTTTTCGCTGTCAGAGACGAAAATGGTGCTGTCAAGTATACACGTGACGGGACATTCAAAACCTCACTTGAAAACGGCGAAAATTATATAGTAAATGCAAATGGGGAGCATGTTCTAGATCAGAATGGTGATCCAATTCACTTTCAAGGTGATGCAAATGACTTGTTTGCGGATAGCAAAGGAAATCTAAGTATTGACGGAAATGCCATAGGGAAGATTGGAGTATTTTCCTTTAGTAATCCTGAAAGCTTAAAGTCAATGGGTTCAAATTGTTATGAGCCATCCGCAAATTCGGGTAATCCGGAAGCAAGTGATGCAAAAATCCAACAGGGATTTTATGAAGGCTCAAATGTTGATGAGTCAACAGAGATTACAAGATTAATGCAGGCACAAAGAGCGTATTCCTTGATTGGAAAAGCAATTACAACAGCCGATGAAATGGAAGGCATGGCAAATAACCTAAAAGGTTAGTTATTTTAGATAGGATGAAAGTTTAGCAATGGATGTCAGACAATGTAAAAGATGCAGAAGATTATTTAATTTTATCAGAAGTCCTTATTGTCCATACTGTATGGATGAAATAGATAAAGAATATACTATTGTTCGAGAGTATATTTACAAAAACAAGTCGGCAAATGTAAAAATGGTAGCTGAAGAAACAGGTGTTGACGAAGAGGTAATTTTAGAGTTCTTACGAGAAGGACGGCTGTCTTTAAAAGAGCCCGGTGATATCCGGTGTGAACGATGCAATACTCCAATTGAGACAGGAAAATATTGCGACCAATGTTTAACTGAGATCAGGCAGGAATTAACAAGGGCAAGCAAATCACTAAAACCAAAAGGTAACTCAAATAATAATTCAGCAGACGGGAGACAATGTTCGGAAGGCAATGATGCTGAGATGCATATCATAAGACGCAGAGATGATGGAGAGATGCATACCATTAAGCAGAACTAATTTTATTGGAGAGAGTGTATCATGAAAATTGATCCGGTTGTATTAAAATCAGTGATAGGAACTTATAACCGTGTTGTGCACAAAGATACCCCGGTGGAACCAACCAAACCTGTAAAGGATGAGGTTAGTTTATCGGATAACGCTAAGATTTTATCTAGCGCTGTAAAGGCGGCCAAAGCTTCTGAAGATGTTTCGATGCAAAAAGTCAAAGAAATTGCAAGTAAGGTTTCATCCGGCACATATGAGGTGAATTCTCAAAAGGTTGCTGAAAAAATCGTAAATCAAGCTTTGTTTGATAAACGGGTGTAGAGTTAGTTTAAAGATGGAGGATTTAAATGATTAAAATTCTTACCGACATCGTAGAATTACTTGAAACACACAAAGGTTTATATGATAACTTGCTGCAGCTTTCACTTTCAAAACGGGAAGCGCTTATTAATTCAAAAGTCGAAGAGGTTGACAATATTGTAAGCGCGGAACAACTTTTAATAATCAGAATAGGTGAAATTGAAAACAAGAGGAAAAAAGCTATCCATGAGCTTGCAACACAATTGGATATTGATGACGAAAAAGTAACGTTTGATTTTGTTTTAGGGCTGCTTGATGAAGCTGAAAAACATAAATTTGCTGAAATAAAGAAGTCACTTTCGGGCACCCTGAACGACTTATATAAATATAATAAGATCAATACTAAGTTGATAGAAACCCAGTTGAATTACATATCATTTTCTTATGAATTAATCACTGGTCTTAAACAGAATACAGCATATAACAGGGCGGGGACAGTTAAACATAATGACAGCAGTCTCCCATTAATGGATAAAAAGGTTTAAGGTAGGATTTTATGAGCAGTACATTTTACGGACTTGAAATTGCAAGCAAGGCATTATTTGCAGCTCAAAAAGGTCTTGAGGTCACAGGACATAATGTTGCCAACGCTGATACTGTTGGTTACTCAAGACAGAGATTAAACACCTCATCTGTTGAAGCCGGCAGCGGATATGTTAGGTTTGCAAGTGCGCAAAAGGGTCAGATTGGCGGGGGCGTT
>JAUZPM010000035.1 GCA_030705925.1 Bacillota bacterium | reverse complement strand
TTGCTGGTACAAAAATACCTGATGATTATAAAGAAAAGGATAAAAGAAGCTTAACCGATACGTTCAATCAACTCTTATCCGATGTAAATTTTATTGACTTTTTGATATGCTTTCAAATAGTAACGGGCATTCCACCTATAAATAAGCGCCCCGGATATGATAAACAAAGGGGAGTTTTATTTTTATATGGAAAAAATGATGATTCAATTAAAGAGATGTTTCATAAGCAGCGCGTACACACACTGATAGATGCAATTATTGATAACACAAGAGAGAGAACCTCTGCAGCCCCAGGTGAAGAACCCAAAACTAAACGTGTAAAATTTATTGGCGGAAAAGTAATCGTTGAAGATGAAAAAAACGAATAGTGGACAGGTAATCTGCCCAAGTGGACAGCTACTGGACAGATTTTTTATGATCTGTCCAGTATTTTTTGACTTTGCCGCTAAGTTTATCGGCTCTGTGGACAGATGGACAGATATTGTTCAATAGCAAGCACTATACGTAATTAGGTTAAAAATAAAAAGTCGCTTACAATTAAGAAGCGGCTAATTTTATAAGTATTTATAATCGAGAAATTCCCTTGTGTTTCAAGGTATGGGGCAGAATTGCCGTAAAAGGACAATTTTTTACTGGGTATGGGGCAAAGTATGGGGCGAAACGTATAATTTAAAATATATATTTACATAAAGAAAAACCCTGTAAGCCGCATGGCTACAGGGTTTTTTAGTGGTTGCGGAGGCAGGATTTGAACCTACGACCTTCGGGTTATGAGCCCGACGAGCTACCGGACTGCTCCACTCCGCGATATTAATTAAACAAAAATGGTGCCGGAGACCGGGATCGAACCGGTACGTGGGTCGCCCCACACAGGATTTTAAGTCCTGGGCGTCTGCCAGTTCCGCCACTCCGGCAAGATTTCGGCTTAATTAGTATAGCACAGCGGATTTCTAAAGTCAAATCCTTTTTTTAACAATTTTTTAATTATGGTAAAAGCGTATTATCATGCGGCAAATCTTTATTGTCTGCAGCTTTTTTTGCAAAATACGCATCAAAAATGTCGCGCGCCACTGGAGCAACACTGTTTCCGCTCGAACCATGCTCAACTATTACAGCAACCGCTATTTCGGGATTATCAAATGGGGCAAATGCAACAAATACGCCGTTAGCAGTACCGCTTCCAACCGAAGCTGTACCTGTTTTGCCGCCCACCTTAATCGGATAGTTTTTAAATACCGACGATGCCGTGCCAACCTCTGCTGCTGAACGCATACCATCCAATATAGCCCTGTAATTGTTTTCTTTTATATTTATTTTTTCAGCAACTTCCGGCTGTGTTACTTTAGATGTACCTTTTCCGTCAGGCGATTGAATGCTCTTAACAATATGCGGTTTATACCTTGTTCCGCCATTTATTACTGTTGCAACATAATTTGCAATTTGCAGAGGCGAAAACAGATTATCAGACTGACCTATTGCAGCTTGGAGCGTATCGCCTCCGTACCATCGCTGACCGCTTTTCTCTCGTTCAGATGGCCCTGCTAATATTCCAGTTGCCTCTCCAGGAAGTTCTATACCCGTTTTTTGTCCTAAACCTAGCTTTGTGCACCACTCATTGAGTCTATCTATTCCAACTAGGCGGCCTGTATTATAAAAGAAAATATTGCAGGATTCCTGAAGAGCTCTTCTAACATCAGTCGTTCCGTGCCCACGCCCATATTCGGTATAAATCCAACAGTAATATATCTGAGGTTTATAAAAATCATATTTACCTGTACAATTCACAGTAGTCGCTGTGCTAATCGCTCCTGTCTCAAGTCCTGCTAAAGCCGTTGCCATCTTAAAAGTTGAACCCGGCTCATATGTTCCGCCTATTGCACGATTAAACATTGGCCTTTTTTTATCGTTAATTAAATTCTGGTAATCAGCCATAAAATTCGTTAGATCAAAAGTGGGGTAAGATGCCATTGCTAAAACCTCACCGGTTTTAACGTCAATTGCAACAGCTGCACCACCATTAACATCAGCCCCTGCTCTTTCCGCGCGAGTTCTGCCCCTAACAGCTATGTTCTGAACATTCTTTGCCAGAGAAGCTTCTGCGGCTTCCTGAAGCCTCTTATCTATAGTAAGTTCAACATCACTGCCGGATATAGGTTGTTTTACATCATTTGATGATGTTGTTTTACCCCGGCTTGTCTGTTCAATTACACTTTCCCCCGCGGTGCCACGCAAATATTGTTCCATAGTCTTTTCGATTCCATCTTTGCCTACAATATCGCTAAGATCATAACCTTTATTGATATAATCGTCAGCTTCGTCTTTATAAATGCTTCCTACTCTTCCCAAAATATGCGAAAGTATGCCTGGCGAAGTATATTGTCTTACTGTGTTTGCCTGAACCTCTATACCAGGGAATTCAGTATACCGCTCTTTTAAAACTGTAACAACAGAGGTATCGACATCCGTAGCAATAATAAATGGATTTGTCGCGCTGAAAGAACGGTTATCCATTTCATACCTAACTCCGGCTACTAACCGCGCATTTTCAGGCGAAAAATTTTCAAGTTTATACTTTTTATATAAAGCAGTCATCGTTTCGCCGGCATTTGCGCCAGCGTCGACATTAACAAAGCTTTTTAACTTTTTTATTTGTTTATCAATCTTTGTCTGTTCATCCTGGTCATCGCTTTTATTAAAGTCATACGGATAATTGCTTACAGGCAGACTATCCGTAAAAGTAAGTGTCTCTTGTTTTAATTCTCCCATTAATTTTAAGATAATATCATTTTGAGAATCAGCGGGCAAAAACACTTTATTCAAAACGACCTGAAACCCCATTCTATTAGTTACAAGGGGTCGGCCATACCTATCCAGTATTTTCCCACGCGGAGCAGATACATTTACCGTTCTCGTAATTTTTCGATTTGCTCGTTCGGCATAATCGGCTCCATTTACTATTTGAATATTTACTAACCGTCCAATCATACCAGCTGCAGCTAAAAAAACTAAAACCGCTAAAAAAATCAGTCTTCCTTTATATTTATCAGTTAGATTTCGATCGTTCATGTTTCCTCCGGTTAATCCTCTTTATAATAACGATTCCTTATCTCCCTGCACAAGTAAAATACAGGCGGTATAAAAATAAATGAATATGCCATTTGTAAAAGTAAATCTCGGGCAATTTCACCAAGGTAAGATAACCCGCTTCCAACGAGAAGCACAACAAGCGCTGCAACAACAATCATAACCATATAGAAACCGATGTAAATTACAAACGCTGCAGTCATTGTGTCCCACAATGTGGATTGAATTAAAAATCCTGCAATAAACCCCGCGAACAAAAGAATTAGCGCATAATAGCCAAAAAGTCGTGTCGTTGTGGCATCACATAGGAGGCCAAGCATTACCCCGAATATCATTCCTGTTCTAATACCGCCTGTCATTCCAACTAAAATCGCACATGGTATTAAAATAGAAGGTACGACTCCATATATAGATAAATCTGTAGCAAAACAAGTTTGAAAGAGAAAAGCAAAAACTGCTAATAATGTAAATGCCGAAACACGGGAAAGTATTAAACTTTTTTCACTCATTAATATCCCTACCCTTATTTATTTTCGGCAATTTCTTCATTATAAGATGTTATTACCATTACATCCCTTAGATTTTTTAGATCTGCAACCGGTTTGACGGAAGCGTAGTATGAAATACCGTCTTTATCAAGTCCAACTTCAACGACACGCCCAATAACTAAGCCCTTTGGAAACATTCCTCCTAAGCCAGATGTCTCTATAACGTCGCCTGCGGCGGCACTTTGCTCGCTTGGCAGCAGAGAAAGTTTACATAGCCCGTTCTTCTTCAGATTTCCATCACCTTCAACAATGCCCGCATCTCTGGTGCGGGACACAATGCCTCCAATCGGGTTTCCTTCTTCTATAACTGTCGACACCTTCGCAAAATTAATTCCTACTTCGTAAACGACTCCTGCAAATCCTTCAGACGTCATTACAACATTACCTACTGCAACCCCATGAAGCGTTCCTTTATCAATTGTAAAAGAACTTAAGTAACTTCCAGGCTCTCTTGATATAACTTCGCCATGTTCCATTTTCCAGCTTGGATGTGTATCATGTAAACCTATATATTTCTTTAACTGTTCATTTTCTATTTTAAGCTGTTCAAGCTGACGAGTGTCAGCTTGTTCAGTTCTTAACTGCTCTTTCAATTTTGTATTTTCAATGTTAAGCGCATCGAATTTAGTAAAATATGAAAGCTTGTCACCAGCAACATTTTTTACCTTAGACGCCCCTTTTTGAAGCGGAGATACAATCGTACCTAATACATTTTGAACAATGCTCATATTTCCTGCAGCCGCAGCTGAATATGCCATCAGGCTGAGAAGCAAGGCACTTATTATAAGCAGTGCTATTATATATGGATTTTTAAGAAAATCTCTCATGATTTCTCCTAATTAATATAATGTTACTCCAAATTCGTTTTTTATCATTTCAGTAAGTTTACATAGCGGCAGACCCATAACATTAAAAAAATCGCCTTCAATACGTCTTATAAAGACTGAACCCAATCCTTGAATTCCATAAGCACCCGCCTTATCCATAGGTTCGCCAGTTTTTATATAACTATCGATTTCTTTGTTGGACAGCGTCCTAAAGAATACCTCTGTACGCTCGGCATCACAAGCCGTATTCCCTTTGTATATTGCAGCAATTCCCGAATAGACTTCATGCCGATTTCCTGAAAGTGCAGTAAGCATCCTGCGAGCATCATTTTGGTCTTTTGGCTTTCCAAATATCTCACCATTACATACCACAATAGTATCCGCGCCTATTATCAGATCATCTGATATATTTGCAGAACGTTTTACCGCTAAAACTTTCTTTAATGCGATGTCTTTGACGAGCTCTTCATATGTTAGCTCGGGATTAATTGATTCGTCTTCATTCGAGACGCATATATCAAATTTAACACCAAGCATAGAAAGAAGTTCTTTCCTGCGCGGTGACTTCGATGCAAGTATTATAGACATCTTTGACCTCCTATCTTCCTGATGAACCAAATCCTCCGCTTCCGCGTAACGTTTTCTCCAAATTATCTGAAACTTCAGTTTCGCATCGAAAATATGGCATTACTGCAAGCTGGGCAATTCTGTCGCCCGGCTGTATGGCATACGGTTTATCTGATAGATTTACAACCCCAACCTTAATTTCACCAGTATAATCACTGTCAATTACTCCAACGCTGTTTGAAAGAGTAATTCCATGTTTTACAGCAAGTCCGCTTCGGGCAAACACTAGCCCCACAGTGCCTTCCGGCAATTTAACCGCTATACCTGTAGGAAGGGTAACCCTTTCGAGCGGTTTGACTGTGACTGCTTCCCTTATGCACGCGGATAAATCCATCCCGGCAGACCCTTCTGTGGCGTAAAAAGGCACTTTTGCCTCATCACATAACTTTTTTATTTTTAGTTCCATTTTACCATCCTATCACTCAACACCTTTATTATACAAACCTCTTGTAAAATCTGTCGGACGCCTATCGGACCCGCCTTTATAAGCTGCGATAATTTCAGCACATGTGTTTCCGCTTTCATCAGTAAAGTGCAGATTATAAAACGACAGCGGAAGCTTTTTTAATCCATTAAGTTTATCAGCAAGATATATTTTTTTTGAGTTATATATGACATTTCTACAATTAGCTAAAGAAAACACAGGAAAGCGTTCACCCCTCCTGTCAATTATCTGTGATGGCAACTGGCATGTTCCTTTTCCTTCGCATCTGCTGGTGTTTCGCATGACGCAATTCTCAGTAGTCATAAGAGGAAGCCTGCCATAAGCAAAGATGCCAACAGGAACTGAAGCATTCATATCTCTTATTTGAGGAAAACTGTTCTCACATGAGATAGTAACATTACCTGCTCCAAGTGAATAAAGCAACTCTATAGATAGGCTGTTATAACAATTTAGTCCTAACCCCGTCAGAATAGTAAACCCTGATTTTTTTGCAAGTTCAAATTGTCCAAGGTTTTCTAAATATGCAGATCTTATTCCTAGACTATTTACTTTTTGTAATAATTCTGCATATTTTTTTAGTTCGTTATCAAATATGATCTTTGGAAATATAACGCCAAGCTTTCCCGAATCAAATTCGTCAGCTATTTTAATAATTTCATTTGCAGACAGATAAAGGGCATCTGCCAAGCGAACCGATTTTTTAGCCTGTTCGGCAGTTTGAAAAAAGCAATTTAAGATTGGCCTATTTAATATTTTCTTTCTAACAGGAAAGTTTATGTTAATTAAGCTTGGCATAAAGCTTCTCTTAGTCTCTATCTTGTAATTGTTAAAATCTTTTTCATAAGTCGAGCGTTCAGACTTTAAAATAGAATTATACTCGGAATTTTCATTATCTGCCTTTATTCCAAGCATTTGCTTGCCTTTTTTATCCTCAAAATAACTCTGGGTGAATCCACTGCGTGAAAATAATATCTCAAGATTTCTGATATCTTGTTTCGAGATCTGCTCTCCTATTACCGCTTTGTGATATATTCGCGTGGATGCACTTACATATTCCGGTCGCTTCATCCTTCCTTCAATTTTAACAGAGGCAACACCCATTCGCTTAAGATCCTGCATTATATTTACTAGACATAAATCTTTGAGTGACATGATATAATCTTTTTTCCCGTCAACGCAATAAGGAAGCCGGCATGGCTGAGCACATCTGCCTCTGTTTCCACTTCTCTGCCCTATTACTGCACTCATCAGGCATTGACCTGAATAAGAATAGCATAATGCTCCATGTCCAAAGACCTCAGTCTCGATGCCTGCATTTTTTGTTATATACTCTATCATTGCGGACGGAAGTTCTCTTGCAAGAACAACCCTTGAAAACCCCATTTCAGATAGTTCTTTTGCGCCATCTAAGCTATGGATAGACATTTGGGTACTCCCGTGCAGCGCAATTGTAGGGAAATTCTGTTTGATCAGTTTGGCAAGCCCTAGATCTTGAACTATGATTGCTGCAGCGTCCGCCTGTTTTGCCGCATCGGCGACTTCAAGGGCACCTTTTAGTTCTCTATCCGTCAAAAGAGTGTTTAGAGTAATATGTACTTTTACATTATTCTCTTTGCAATAAGAGCAAGCTGCGAAAAACTCATCAATTGACAGGTTTTTTGCATATGCCCTTGCGCTGAATGCAGGCGCGCCAAAATAAACGGCATCTGTACCGTTTTTAACCGCCGCGAATACTGCCTCAAAACTGCCTGCAGGAGAAAGAATCTCTATTGGGTCATTCTGCATTTGTTTTTGTAAGTTGCATCTTAAGATGTGCTATCTCATTCTGCAAACGCATAATTTCACGTCTTGCGTCATCCGCCTCCTGCTTATGACGTCCGACATCTTCAAGATAGCTGCGCAGTTGTTCACGTAGGTTCTCAGCAGTATCTTGCGTTTTCTGCACCTCATCGCAAAGATTAAAGGCAGTCAATACTGCGGCCATTGTTATGGAAGTTTTTTCATTTAAATCCATAATTTCTTTGATTTTCTTATCAACTACCTTAGCTATTTTTTCGATATAATCTTCAGATTCATCTGCAAGAATGTAATATGTGGTATCCATTATTTTTACTGCTACCCTGTTTTTCATACTATCCCCTCCATAAGCTATATTTTTTTATGGGTGAATTTTTTTGATCCATCTGCAAAGTCCGATACTATTTGCCCGTTACCGTAAACTTTGTATTTGTATATTGTTAACCCTTCAAGCCCAACTGGGCCTCGGGCATGCAGTTTGTTTGTTGATATGCCGACCTCAGCACCGAATCCAAAACGGAATCCGTCAGCAAATCGAGTGGAGCAGTTTAAAAATACATCTGCTGAATCAACCCTGTTTAAGAAAATTTCAGCCGTTTCCGTATTTGATGTCACAATTGCATCAGTATGACCTGAGCCATAGTGGTTGATATGTTTAATGGCCTCGTCAACATTTTCGACTATTTTAATTGACAATATATAATCGAGATATTCTGTCCCCCAATCTTGCTCAGTTGCTGGTTCCGCTTCTATTATATCTAATGTATGTTCGTCACCTCTAAGTGTAACCCCTTTGTCTTTAAGCGCTTGGGCTGACTTTGGCAAAAAAGCATTTGCTATATCTTTATGAACCAGCATCGTTTCAGCCGCATTGCAAACAGCAACATACTGAGTCTTTGAATCAACGATAATATTCACTGCCATATCGATATCTGCATCTTTGTCAACATAAACATGACAAATGCCGTCAGCATGACCCATGACTGGTATATGAGAGTTTTCCATAATATAGCGGACAAATGAATTTGAGCCTCTCGGAATAATCAAGTCTATATACTCGTCACATTTAAGCATTTCGGCAACATCTGCTCTTGTTTCAAGAAGCGTTATACAGCCGTCTGGGAGATCACGATCCCTTATAGCGTTTAAAATAACTTGGGTGAGAACCCTGTTGGTAAAAGCCGCCTCGCTTCCACCTTTAAGTATTACTGCATTACCGCTCTTAATGCATAGCGACGCAATCTGCACCAGAGCGTCAGGGCGAGATTCAAAAATCACGCCTATTACGCCAATCGGGCAGCTTACTTTATGCATAATCATACCCTCGGCAAGTTCCGTTTTACTTATTATATTTCCCACTGGGTCAGGAAGCTCTATTAAAGATCTCAATCCTTCAATTACTCCGCGAAGTTTCGATTCGTCAAATTTCAAACGTTTTAAAAGAGGAGCAGTTAGGTCTGAGCGCTTTGCATTATCGATATCCATTTCGTTAGCGGTAAATATATCCTGCGCATGCTCAGATAATTCGTCTATAATGCTTAGAAGTACCTGATTTTTTTCATCCCCTGAAAGTGCAGATAAAACTAAGGAAGCATCATAGGCATTTTTTGCGCTTTCAATTACTGACATTTAGTCTTTCTCCTTTTATATACTCTATTATATATATTATAATTTGTGTTTACATAAGTCAAACATAAAAATATTAAAATCTTTAATTCACATAGGCTGAAAATCTGAATATTATGTTGTATAGGAGGGATCCTTATGTACAGACGAAGAAACGAACGCACAGAAGCAGAAGAAACGGGGGCTATTTCCTGCGCTGTTAAAATCGCGGGAACAAACGTCCAGCTTACAGGTCAAAAAATTTTGCTTCTCGATGATTGCGGACAATGTGTAGCACGACGTTGCACTGATGAAACCGGTACAGCTAGGTTCAGCTGTCTGAGGGAAGGAAGCTACACTTGTATATTTTGCGATAACAAAAGAACTGTTGATGTTTTTCCCAATCGCGTAACTGCGGTGGACTTTTTTACCAACAATACTCACTGTCAATGCGATAATAATACCTGCAATAATAATTCTGAAGGAATAATACCTGATGATTTCTTTGACAGATTTATAATCCAGGAACCATAGTGTACATAATTCCAGTTCAAATTTAACTGTTTTTATGATATTATAAAAATGGTGATGAAAATGAATATTAAAGAAAGAGCGGATGCAATAATTGCCGCTCTTGAGTCTGTTTATCCTTACGCTATTTGCTCTCTTAAATATACTAAGCCGCATGAGCTTTTAATTTCTGTACGCCTATCCGCCCAATGTACTGATGCGCGTGTAAATATTGTTACAGAATCTCTTTTTAAAAAATACCCTACCCTATCCTCTTTTGCAGAATGTGATTTAAGCGAATTATCAGAGGATGTGAAAGCCTGCGGCTTTTATAAAACGAAAGCTCGGAATATTAAGGACGCTGCAACCATGCTTATTAATAAATATAACGGCACTATTCCGGATAATATTGACGACCTGTTAAAAATTCCTGGGGTAGGCAGAAAATCAGCAAATCTTTTGCTTGGTGATATTTACGGAAAACCGGCAATCGTTGCGGATACTCACTGCATTCGTATTTCCAATAGGCTTGGTTTTGCAAATTCTCAAGATCCGTATAAAGTTGAACTATCTTTAAAAGAAATTATTCCTCCACAAAAGTCTTCGGACTTTTGTCACAGGCTGGTCTTGTTCGGCAGGCAATACTGCACCGCAAGAAAACCTAGTTGTGATAAATGTCCCATTTCTGATTTATGTCCAAAAATACAGTAACCGAGTAACAACAAGAATTACTGTTACATATTATATAACAGGTGTACTGTAGGCACATCTATTTTATATATTTTTACATAAATTTTAATTTTTTAAAATTTAGTATTGAAATCTAATTTTATATGTGATATCTTATAAGTGTTATAATAAATAAGGCAAGGGCGCCGAGTTCAATTAAGAGCTCGCGCCTTTTTTATTTAAATTAAATCAGGCAATGTCGCCTAATTCACTAAAAAGTGAATTAGGTGTTTTTTTATATATGGCAAAGACGCCAGATCCACTACAAGTGAATCGGCGTCTTTTTTGTTAGCAGAATTAATGAATGGGGGTAGCGATGTTGACGAAAATAACGAATTCAGTCTTTAAGAAAGGCTATGGTAAGTTAATCTTATATACTTGGCCGGCGGTCAATTCTTATATTTATTTGTTCCGCCGGTATAGTATATGAATCTTCTAAATTTCAAATCGTCTAGGTTTGTATCACGGTAAGGAGTATTAGTATGAAAAATCAAAAGGTAGCAGGTAATAAATTAATAATAATCGCTCTTCTTTATGTAACCTCTGTGTTGATAACAATATCAGGTATTTTCTTTTGTATATACAGTGCAATTAGCAATTTAAGTTTTAAGATTATTAATACGAATATGCCTGGTTTAGTTTTTGGGCTTCTTGTGGCATACCTTGGTTTACGCTATTTCATATCGGTAAAAAAACTCAGTTCAGAAGTCTACAAACCGACATCGATCTTTTCATGGAGCAACTTCCGCAAAAGAAAGACATTAAAAAGCAGATAATTTAATTATTATATTAATGGAGGAGTAAGTATGAAAAAAAAGTTTAAGGGTTTACGATTGGTGTTCCTGATCTCAATTCTTATGATGGTATTTGCAGGCGTAGCTATGGCTGCCGGAGCAGATCCAACAGGAGCATCCTATGCAACATCAACAGGGCAGGAAACAATTTCAGATGTAGCTGTTGCAGCAAGCAAGGCCCAGTACAGTGCCAACTTTGTATGGGTCATGATCACAGGCTTTATGGTTTTCTTCTTCCAGTGCGGATTCGCAATGGTTGAAACAGGCTTCTGCCGTGCAAAAAATGCTGCGCATACGATGACAATGAATTTCATGGTTTTCTTAGTCGGTGCAATAGGTTATTTCTTAGTCGGTTTTGCACTTCAGTTCGGCGGTTCGGGCGGGGCTGCTGGTCTTGGAACTGGCGGATCTGTTTTAAACGGAATGCTATCAATTCCGGGTCTTGGCGGCATACTAGGTTATAAAGGCTTTTTCCTACAAAGCGGCGGCACTTATGATGCCGGAATTTATGCATTGTTCTTCTTCCAGATGGTGTTTATGGATACGACAGTTACGATTCCAACCGGGTCTATGGCAGAGCGCGTTAAATATTCAGCTGTTGTAATTTCTTCTTTCTTTGTTTCAATGTTTTACTATCCTCTTTTCGGCAACTGGATGTGGG
The DNA here is from genome assembly GCA_030705925.1 of Bacillota bacterium. Lineage (NCBI taxonomy): Bacteria > Bacillati > Bacillota > Bacillota bacterium. Next base: position 9,571 of record JAUZPM010000035.1, on the reverse strand, counting down.
GCGGCGGCTGGATGTCAACGCTAGGTAAAAACTTTGGTATTGGTCACGGCGCGGTTGACTTTGCAGGTTCAGCGGTTGTTCATACAATGGGAGGAATGATGGCATTAGCGGGTGCAATTGTAATCGGTCCCCGTATAGGTAAATTCAGAAAAGACGGAACAGCACGTGCATTCCCAGGCCACGATATCCCAATGGCTATAATAGGCACAATCGTCCTGTTTTTCTGCTGGTTCTCGTTTAACGCAGGTTCTACACTTAACGCTGGCGACTTCAGACTTGCAGTAGTTGCAACCAACACAATGATAGCCGGCGCTATCGGCGGACTTGCCGCTATGTTCTACATGTGGGCTAAATTCGGCAAACCAGATCCTTCAATGACTGCAAACGGCGCACTTGCCGGACTCGTTGCAATAACGGCACCCTGTGCCTTTGTGAATGCAATTTCATCATTTATAATCGGACTTATTTCAGGAATCCTTGTTTGTATAAGCGTTTCTTTTGTTGAAAATAAATTAAAAATTGATGATCCAGTCGGGGCAATCTCAGTTCACTGCGTAAATGGCAGCTGGGGTGTTTTAGCCCTTGGTTTGTTTGCAGATGGTTCATATGGCGACGGAATAAACGGAGTTGCAGGCGGTGTTAAAGGCTTATTCTTTGGCGATGCGGGTCAATTTCTCGCTCAGCTGATTTGCTTCGGCGTATTGATAGTTTGGGGCTTCGGCGTTTCTTACATCTGGTTTAAATTCCTTGACAAGGTACATGGTTTAAGGGTCAACCCCGAAGTCGAGCTGGAAGGCCTTGATCTTGACGAAATGGGTGCTTATGCTTATCCTGATTTTCTTGTTGTTAAATCAGAGCTTGATTCGTTTTCTCCCGACAATGCTGAAGTAAAACAATCAAATAAAGTTAAAGTATCAGTCTAATATTATAATTGAGGAGGGTTTACATATGAAGAAAGTTGAAGCTATAATCAAACCAGAAAAATTTGATGAAATAAAAGAGGCTTTAAATCATCTCGATATTAAGGGTATGACTATTATGCAGGTACTTGGTTTCGGCAACCAAAAAGGGCAAAAAAAGTTTTACCGTGGAACTGAGATTAGTTTAAATCTTCTTCCCAAAATAAAAATAGAAATAGTAATCAATGATAATTTAGTTGATGAAATTGTTTCAGTAATCGCAAAAACAGGTAAGACTGGAAATATAGGTGACGGAAAAATATTTGTGTCAACTATTGACAACGCAGTTAGGATTAGAACCGGTGAAAGCGGCGATCTTGCTCTTTAAATTCAATTACACAATTAATAAAGCTGGTATTGAGTTCAATACCAGCTTTTTGTATTTTCCCGGAAATAAATTAAAATGCAATAACAAGTCCGCCCTGATTTGCAAAAACAGTGCTCGTGCCACCTGTTTCAACAATTATGATATCTTTAAAGGTGTGCCTTTTTTTAACTTCCTCTTTAAAAAATTCCGCGCGTTCTTTGTCATTACAATGTGAAATTACAAGGATGCGTTCTTTAAGGTTCATTCCCTGCTCCCCTATCATTTCTGCAAGTCGAATAAGAGCGCGCTCTGTTCCTCTGATCTTTTCATATAATTTAATTCGTCCATCACCGTCGCTGCCCATAATTGGTCTAAGTGAAAGAGTTGCCGCTATTAAACCAGTGATTTTACTCATGCGTCCGCTTTTCATAAGAGTTTCGAGATTTTCAAGAACAAAATATGTTTTCATCTCTTTTATAAAAGCATTTATCTTTTCTACTATCGTATCAAAATCAATTTTATTATCAATAAATTCCCGAATTTTCAGCACAAGCAGCACCTGCCCCGCAGAGGCACTTAGAGAATCAAAAACGTGCGTGCGTTTAGTTGGCTCTTCCTCCGCAAGGATATCCTGAGCAAATTTTGCACTGTTATATGATCCGGACAGCCTGCTTGACAGTGTTACGCAAAAACTTTCATTTGATTTTTTAAATCTTTTTAGATATTCATCTGGTGCAGGACATGCAGTTTTAGGAGCTTCCTTGTGTGTCGCTAGGGAATGAAGCAATTTACGTATATCAAGATGTCCGTCATCTAAAAATTCTTCATTTTCTATACTAATTGTTAAAGGTGAAATATCGACATTTAACGCTTCGCATAATTCCGGCGGCAAATCACAGCATCCATCTGTAATTATCGTTGTACTCATTTTACCAGCTCCATTTTTTCTATAGAATTGACGTAATATCTAAAAATTTATACGTTTCTAAAAATCCGGAAAAAATTTTTATCATTTTGTATGCCTCTTCCTCACTATCCGCCTCAAGATCAAGCGGCATTATTGGGTCATGAAGAGACATACGAAGTAAAAACCATCCGCCGAAACAATTAACGCGGACCCCTTCAAAATTATGAGTTTCAGGTGTAAGCTCAGGTATATTATCAACATAATCTGAGAAATCTTTTAATATCTTTTCTCCGTAAGCTTTAAAATCCTCTGCTTTTATTGGAAGTCTAAAAGTTTTAGAAATCTTTGCTTCTTTTAAACTAACAATTAAATCAGAAAGTTTTTTGCCTTCTTTTGAAAGCCTGATCATTTTTATAAGGATTTTAGTAACAAGATAAGCTCCGTCATCAAGAAAATAATTTTCACGCATCGCTGCATGTCCGCTGGTCTCAATCGCGAGCGGACACGATATTCCATCTTCATTTAATCTGATTGCTTCGTTAATAACGTTCCTGTAACCACGCTTAAAACGATGATGCTTACCTTTTAACTCTTCTTCAATGAAATACTTTAACCCTGTGGAAGTAACCGAATCTGTAACAATTGTTTCACCAGGTTTATCTTCTAACAGAATTGCGGAAATAAGAGCAATCAATCTATTTTTATTTATTTCTCTTCCAGTCTCGTCAACAACGGCAGCGCGGTCAACATCTGTATCAAAAATAATGCCTAAATCAGACTTTGAATCGATAACAGCTTTAGATATCGCATCCATAGCCGATTTGTCCTCTGGATTGGGGACATGGTTTGGAAACATTCCATCAGGGTCAAGAAAAACGCTTCCCGAAATATCTGCCCCAAGAGGCTCTAAAACTTCTTTTGCATAAAATCCCCCGGCCCCATTACCCGCATCTAGTGCTATTTTAAAACCTGCAAGGGGTTTGCTTTCTCCCGTTTCCGATATAATTTTATCCAGTATAAATTTAGAGTATGCAGATATGTAGTCTAATCTAACAACTTGTCCTTTACTTTGTTCTGCATGTACATTAGCCTGAGCATATTCCAGTATCTCTGTAATATCACTGCTTTCAAGTCCGCCTGATGCAGTAAAAAATTTTAACCCATTTCTATTAAAGGGCAAGTGGCTGGCAGTTATCATCAGAGAGGCATCTGCATTTACGTTTTTATCTACACATGTCATAAACATTGCAGGAGTTGTACAAAGGCCACAGTCCAATACTTTGACACCTGCAGATGTAAAACTGTCTATGCAAACCTTCTTTATGCGTTGGGCGGATATTCTGCTATCATGGCCAACTGCCAAAGTAAGGTCGTCAGTTTTGTTTAGTTTTTTCTCAACCCATATAACAAAGCCAGCTGCTATGCGGCCGATCGTCTCATCAGTCAGGTTGACAGTCATACCTTCAATCCCCTCTGATGCAACCCCTCGGATATCGCTTCCATTTTTTAATGCAGCCCATTCCTTTGATAAACTCATCTTAGACTCCTTGTAAACTGTTTATTCAATATAGATATTATAGTATATAAAATCAAATAACTCAAGGATATTTTAATACTTTTGACTTGAATAGAAATATAATTTTCCCTATAATATTAAATTATGTATCATAATTTGAGAGGGGTAAACTATATGTATTTCATAGGTATTGATTTAGGAGGAACAAATATTGCAACTGGAGTTGTAGATCAACAAGGTAAAATTGTTGCTAAAAACTCAATAAAAACCCAGGCATCAAGACATTATAATGAAATAATCAAAGATATGGCGGAAAGCTGTCTTAAAGTCTGCAAGGAAAATAACATATCATTTGAAGATATTAGTGGCATTGGAATCGGCACCCCCGGGACAGTTCAGCCTGGGACTGGAATTATCACTTTTGCGAACAACCTTGGCTTCCATAATGTGCCAATGAAACAAGAGATGGAAAAACTGCTTAAAAAACCTGTTTTCGTCGGTAATGACGCTAATGTTGCTGCACTTGGCGAAGTATTCTGCGGCGGGGCAAAAGGCTATCGCTATGCCGTCACCGTGACACTAGGTACTGGAGTCGGAGCAGGGGTTATAATTGACGGCAAAATATATGAAGGTTTCAACGGCGGCGCTGTCGAAATGGGACATTCTATAATAAAATTTGACGGGATCCAATGCAACTGCGGAAGACGTGGATGCTGGGAACAGTATGCATCAGCCTCTGCCCTTATTAATCAGACCAAAGAACAAATGGGCAAACATCCAGAGTCATTGATGTGGCATATCTGCGAAAACGATCTTGAAAAATGCAACGGGCGTACAGCTTTTGCCGCAGCACAACAGGGTGACAAGCCTGCTGCACAAATTGTTGACCAGTATATAACGTATATAGCTTATGGCCTTGGTGATGTAATTAATATATTTCAGCCTGAAATCATACTTATAGGCGGTGGTATATCCGGTGAAGGCGAATATTTATTAAAACCTCTCCGTGAAAAAACTTACAGTTTTTGCTATGCAGGTCCTGATGGTATGAAACTTGCTAAAATCGAAAAGGCGCAGCTCGGAAACGATGCCGGAATTATTGGTGCAGCTGCACTCTCAATGTAATTAATATATTTAATAAAGGTACATGGATTATCCATGTACCTTTACTTTTTGTATAAGCAAGACGTTGTATTACATTATTCGTGAATTATCCTAAGCAAATTATTCTTAGCGCTTATAATATGTTCTCTTGTAAGCTCCTCTGCGCGTTCTCCGTCATGTTCCGCAATCGCGGTCAAAATATCACGGTGTTCCTTTACTGCTATCTCGGCACGGTTTGCAGTCTTAATAGAAACTTCCCTTGCCTTTTGAATATAATGGTGGAATTGAGACAGCGTTTGTTTAAGCGGACGGCTTCTGCTTGATTCGTATAACAGTTCATGGAACTTGCCGTCCAGTTGCCAGACCTGAAGAGGATCTTCGCGGCTTACATAAAACTCCTGAAGCTCAACAATTTCCCTTAGTTCACCAATCTCTTCGTCTGTGATATTCTGTGCAGCCCATCTGGCTGCAAGCCCCTCTATATGCATCCGGATAGTATAAATATCTTCGATATCCTTTTCAGATACTCCAACTACTACAGCACCTTTGTTAGGTATATTTTTTACCAGTCCCTCAAGTTCAAGCTGATGGAGTGCATCACGCACAGGAGTTCTGCTTACGCCAAGCTGTTCCGATAATTTTATTTCCGTCAGACTATCACCCGGCGAGAACGTGCCGTTTAAAATCGCCATCTCAATTTCTTTGAATACCTGCATTCTAAGAGAATTGTTATCAGCGATTCCTCCTAGTTTTTTCATTCATATTTCACCTTCTGCACGGAATACTTACCGGGCGCGAACAATTCAACCTGTTCAACTAATTCCTCTTCACTGATAATAGTCTGACGTCCATTTGCATATTGTTCGTCAACATAATTTTTAAGGGCTTCAATTATAGGATCTTTTTTTGTTAACTTTTTATCCTCAATTAAACGGTAGTAGTTATTCATCCAATACGCTATACCGGCAAGACCTGAAACCTGACTTACAGTTACAGAAGCAGGGCGATTTAGAATTTTTGCGGTATCGAAAATATTATATATCTCCTCGTCTTTTAGCAATCCATCAGCATGTATGCCGGCACGTGTAACATTAAAATGTTTTCCGACAAAAGGAGTCATCGGCGGAATTTCATATCCGATTTCATTTTCATAATAATCGGCAATTTCAGTAATCGCCGTAGGATCCATGCCATCAAACGTTCCGCGTAGAGAAGCGTATTCAAATACCATTGCTTCAAGCGGAATGTTTCCTGTCCTTTCTCCTATCCCTAGAAGGGAACAGTTTACTGCGGAAGCACCGTATAGCCATGAAACACTTGCATTTGCAACGCCCTTGTAAAAATCATTATGTCCATGCCATTCAAGCATCTCTGAAGGAACCCCAGAATAGTGCTGAAGGCCATAAACCAAACCCGGCACGCTTCTAGGCGGCGATACTCCCGAATGCGGCACACCATATCCCATAGTATCGCATGCACGGATTTTTACAGGAATATGCGCTTCTCTCGACATATCCATGAGCTCGTTCACAAACGGAACGACAAAACCATAAAAATCTGCGCGTGTTATATCTTCAAGATGGCAGCGGGGACGGAGCCCGGCCTCAAACGCATCGGCAACAACCCCGAGATAATGATTCATTGCCTGCCGGCGAGTCATGTTTAATTTTTTAAAAATATGATAGTCTGAACAGCTGACGAGAATCCCTGTTTCTTTTATTCCAATATCTTTCACGAGTCTAAAATCATTTTTTGAAGCGCGGATCCATGTTGTTACTTCAGGGAACTTAAGTCCAAGTTCCATGCACTTCTCCACAGCGCGTCTATCGTTCTCACTATATACAAAAAATTCAGTTTGTCTTATAAGTCCTTTCGGTCCCCCAAGCCTGCCCAGCAGTTTATAAATATGTACCATCTGCTCAACAGAATACGGGGTACGTGACTGCTGCCCATCACGGAATGTGGTATCAGTAATCCAAATATCTTTTGGCATGTTCATAGGCACACGGCGGAAATTAAAAGGAATCTTCGGTACCTCAGAATACGGATATATTTCCCTGAACAAATTAGGTTCCGGTACATCCTGAAGTTGATATTTATAAGGGTCCTGCTCTAAAAGATTGGTGTTTTTACTGAGTTCTATTGCCATAAAAAACTCCTTTCCACCGTTTGTACGGGATTAATTTTTGCATTTTATAAAATGTACTATTGTATACAATAATACTATGGTGTTATAATACTATGCACATAAGTAACTGTCAAGAACATTTTATATAAAAAGGATTATTATGTTCATAGTTTGTTAAATGATTCTTTATAAATTGTCTATTGGCAGTTAATAATTGTCTGCTATTATGATAATGTCCTTGAATACTTTTTTCATAATCCACCCATTACTAAAGAAGCAGGCACCCCCCCGCCTGCTTCTTTAGTTTATTTATAGGCAGAATTCATTTTTCTTCATATAATGAAGGAAAGGGGTGTTATTATGCAGGAAAAGATATTAAACATTGAAAATCCTATGGATTACAATACAATGATGCGTACACTTGAAAAATTAAAAGAACGTTATTCTTTTATTGAAATTTTGAGTATTGGCACAAGTATTTTAGGACGAGAACTCCCACTAATTCGCCTCGGCAATGGTGAAAAAAAAGTTTTATACATAGGAACACATCATTCACTAGAGTGGATAACTTCTATGCTTCTGCTCAAATTTGTTGAGGAATATTGCATTTTATATAAGTCAAATGCACGTCGTTTTCGCCATTGCATTAAGTCCCAATCTGAAAAAAGCAGTATATTTATTGTCCCTATGTTAAATCCAGACGGAGTCGAACTTGTTCAGCATGGCATAGGAAAAGAAAACCCGCTTGAAGAACGGTTAAAACGTATGAGCGGCGGCGATTTTTCAAAGTGGCAGGCAAATGCAAGAGGTGTAGACCTAAATCACAATTACAATGCTGGGTGGCATGATGCTAAGGCTATGGAACAGGAATATGGCATACTGGGTCCAGGTTCAACCAGATACTGCGGCGAATATCCAGAAAGTGAACCTGAAGTTCAAGCTGTTTGTTCACTCTGCAGAGCTATTGATTTCAATCAAGCTATAGCTTTTCATTCCCAGGGACAGGAGATTTATTGGGAGTACTGTGGAGTCGAGCCTTCAGGCGCACGAGCAATCGGAGAACTATACTCCCGTATATCCGGATATACGCTTTCAAGCCCGACGGGAATTGCTAGCCATGGAGGTTTTAAAGATTGGTTTATTTCAGAATTTAAAAAACCTGCATATACTATTGAAGTCGGACTGGGACAAAATCCCCTGCCCCTTACAGATCTTGATGCCATATACAAAAAAATTGAAGAAATTTTATTTATTTCACCTGATTTTTAATTGAAATGTTGATTTTAGCATGATATAGTATTACATGGGGAAATTTGTTGAACTGCAATTGATAGGTGATAAATACCGTGGAATTAGATGAACAATCTGTAAAATCATTAATTAACAAAGCAGCATTGGCAAAAGAAAATGCCTATTGCCCATATTCTCGCTTTAGAGTTGGTGCTGCGCTGCTTACTGACAATGGTAATGTATATTTAGGATCAAATGTTGAAAATGCTTCCCTAGGTGCGACCATATGTGCGGAAAGAAGCGCGATAGTAGCTGCAGTTTCTAACGGCGAACGAAAATTTAAGGCTATTGCAATAGCAGGCGATAAAGATTTTTGTTATCCCTGCGGAATATGCAGACAATTTATTTCTGAATTTGGAGAAGACATAGAGATAATATCTGTCAATGGAGACGGCGATTATGAGCGCAATCTCCTGTCAGATATTTTTTCTCATATGTTCAAATCGTATGATGGAAAATATTGAAACTAATCCCTATTGCAGCTTTAAGGCTATTCGTGATATTCAAAACCGATTTGGATTTAAATTTACAAAATCGCTGGGACAAAATTTTATAATTGACAGTGAAATACCAAGAAGAATCGCCTTAGAGGCCGGTGTAGACAAAAATACCGGGGTTATAGAAATCGGTCCCGGGATTGGGAGCCTGACCTATGAATTGTGCACTAACGCCTTAAAAGTTGTGGCAATTGAACTTGATAAGACGCTTTTACCTGTTCTTTCATATACGCTTGGCAAATTTGATAACATAAAAATCCTTCATGGCGATGCCATGAAAATTGATCTTCAAAATATTATAAACAATGAGTTTATTTCCTATGGAATCACAGATATTAAATTCTGTGCTAACCTGCCGTACTATATAACAACTCCGATTATCATGCACCTGCTTGAATCCAAGCTTCCGATTACTTCTATCACTGTTATGGTTCAAAAAGAAGTAGCTCAGAGACTCTGCTCAAACCCAGGCGGTAAAGACTGCGGAGCAATTACATTTGCAGTTGCGTATTTTGCAAAAGCTGGCTACCTTTTTGAGGTTCCGGCGTCAAGTTTTATGCCAGCGCCTAAGGTTGATTCATCTGTGGTGCGTCTTAGTCTATTAAATGAACCGCCGGTAAGGCCTTATTCGGCTGAAAAGATGTTTTTAATCATTAAATCTGCATTTTTACAGCGTCGCAAAACACTCTTAAATGCGCTTTCTAATTCACTTGGGATGCCACGTGAAAATATAGTGTCTGCAATAGAACACTTGGGACTTCCACCAGATATACGAGGCGAAAGATTGACTCTTCACGACTATGCAAACTTAAGCGATGTTTTATATAAAAATAGTTAACTATAATTTCAGAGATTTTAGAGAG
>JAUZPM010000034.1 GCA_030705925.1 Bacillota bacterium | reverse complement strand
TCTTGTTGCAGTTGGCAGACCGCAGCTTTATTATATCAAAAGGAGTTTTTTTACTATACTCATCGCTAAAGCTTTTTCTGAACTCCCGGCATAGCCGGGAGTTTTCGTATTACAAATAAAAAAGCAGCAGAACCGATGTTCTGCTGCTTTTTATTTATGGCTCCCCAAGTTGGACTCGAACCAACGACCCTGCGGTTAACAGCCGCATGCTCTACCGACTGAGCTATTGAGGAATATTGAAACCTTTTTAGCTTTCAATCTATTGGTGACCCGTAAGGGAATCGAACCCTTGTTACCAGCGTGAGAGGCTGGTGTCTTAGCCGCTTGACCAACGGGCCGTTTATGGTGCACCCTCAGGGACTCGAACCCTGGACCCATTGATTAAGAGTCAATTGCTCTACCAACTGAGCTAAGAGTGCATTTATGCTGTAGCAATTTCACAGCTATATAATAATAGCAAAACTTATTTTTTTTGTCAACACCCTAAGCGCAAATTTTAAAGATAAATGTATTTTATACTTATAAAATTAATATATGTATTGCCTTAGCAAAATTGTTACTGATAATAAATAAGTCGACCAATTTGGGATGAATAAATCAAAATAGTCCCAATATTTTTAAATATTTTACAAAAGGTATATACAACAGGCATTATTTAGATTATAATGAGGAAACAACTAACCATTATTTTCATATTTGCTTTAAATTTGGAGTAATTCAGTATGAAAAAAGGAATAATAAAGACAGATGGAAGGGGGCGGTTGTTGTGACCGTGAAAATTATTATTGACGGAATGGGTTGTGAAAACTGCGTTAACGCTGTTAAGCGCTCTCTGTCATCAATACCAAATGTAAAAATCAAAAAGGTCGAAATCGGCCGTGCTGTCGTAGAAGTTGACGGGTTCGGTGATTGGAGCCGTCTGAGAGAGGCAATTGAAGGCGCAGGCTATGATGTACTTGATGTAAAAGTATTTGATGAATATACCGAGGCCGGGGATTAAAAGAGACTGCAGAATCTGCAGTCTCTTTTAATTTATCTACTCTTTTTCAAAGTCAAAATACTCTTTCGCTGTAATTATGTCTTTTTTGATTTGTGCTTTTAGTTGATCAAAATTCTGGAATCTGATTTCACAGCGAATTCTTTTCAAAAAATGAATTTCAGCATTCATTCCATATATATTGCGTTTAAAGTCAAAAATATTAGTTTCGGCGTTAACTCTGCCAGAATCCACAGTTGGTCTAATGCCTACATTAGTGATACTGTTGAAAACTTCCCCGTCAACTAAAGTTCTGGTTATATATACACCGTATAAAGGTATTACACTGCGTTCACTAAAGTATTGATTAATTGTTGGAAAGCCCCATGTTCGGCCGAGTTTTTTCCCTGATAAAACTTCGCCTTTTAAAATAAACGGATGCCCTAGATACTCACCGGCATCGTCCACCCTGCCCTCTGAAATAAGGCTTCGCACTATCGAAGAACTAACCACTACATGATGCATTGTTACTGGGGGTATGACAACAACAGAAATATTGCATGTTTCACATAACTTTTTGAGAGCAGAAATATCTCCCCCGCCGCCGCTGCCAAAATGATAATGAAAACCGCAGACTACTTCCCTTGCGTTCAACCGCTTGTTTAATACATCCCACACAAAGTCGCTCGGTGACATTGCTGCAGTTTCTATGTTAAACGGTTCAAAAAGCAATGAATCAACCCCGGATTTTTCAATAAATCTGGCCTTCAAATCATTAGGTGTTACTTCAGGGGTTACAACTCTGCCTTCAAGAACATTTTCAGGGTGTCTTTCAAATACATAAGCAAGACTTGAAAGCCCGAGAGTTTTCGCTCTGCGTGCCGCAGTCTGAAGCAATACCTGGTGGCCAATGTGCACTCCGTCAAAATTACCGAGAGCGACCACTGTTTTTTCACTTGGAACAGAAAAGCTTTCTCCGGTAAATAAGTTCATAGACAATCTTCCTAAAGTTTTTTGTATAATTCAAGATATAATTCTCCCTGCAGAATTATTCCTCTTCCAATTCCATAAAAGGCGCCGTCATCCCCGTAGACTAGAGAATATTCATCTTCTTTTTGATTAATTCCTAGTTTTTGCTGGAGAATCCGCTGTCCGTTTTTCATCAGCGTTATATAAAACATTTCTACAATAATTTTAGGGAATAACGGAAAGCAATCTTCCACAGGAATCAAATATGACAATGGTTCTTTTTCGAGATTCTCAAGCGTTACAGAACTCAGAGCTGAAAAAATTCCGGTTTTCACACGTTCGAGTCCGGTCATTACTGCACCGCATCCCAGTTTCTCCCCAATATCGGATACAAGTGACCGAATATATGTACCTTTAGAACAGCAAACGAAAAAACGACCGGTACAGGAAGCCTCATCATAATTTTCTAACTCGATTTTAAATATGCTGATTGGTCTTTTTGATCTTTCAATTTCAATGCCGCTGCGGGCAAGTTTATAAAGACGTTTTCCGTTGACCTGGATTGCAGAAAACATCGGTGGAAGCTGCATACTGTCTCCCAAAAAACTATTAATCGCTGCCACAACTTCTTCCTTAGTTAAATTAATAGAACTTTTGGGAATATCCGTAACAGTTAAACCTTCGTTATCGAAACTGTCGGTTGTCCTGCCAAGTTCAAATTCTGCCGCATATTCTTTTACTTCGCTCATTAACAGCTCAGAGCACTTAGTTGCACTGCCTACCATGATCGGCAGAACTCCCCTTGCAGCAGGGTCAAGTGTCCCCGCATGTCCGCATTTTTTAACTTTCAGAAGATATTTTACACGGCTAACAGCATTTTGTGATGAAATACCTTTAGGCTTGTATAAATTAATTACTCCGCTAATTTCGTTCATTTGCACCAGTCGCCAGTTTAAACCGGCTTTCCAATTCATCGAGTAGTATTTTTTTGACCTCTTCTAGTGATTTCCCTCCAAAACTGCACCCTGCGGCGCCCTTATGACCTCCGCCGCCAAAAACAGCACATATTTCAGAAACATCTACGCCACCCTTCGAGCGCATTGATACTTTAAATGACCCGTCTTTGGTTTCTTTTATAAGAACGCTGGCCTCTACGCCTTCGATTCCTCTCATCAATGCTGATAAGCCGTCTATATCCGCATTTTCAGCCTTAGCTTCCTCTATATCCTTTAAAGTGACAGATGCTAGTGATAACTTGCCGTCAAAATAAAATTCAATTGAATTATAAATATGTTTTTCGAGGTTTATCTGACCTAAAGTCTTATTCATATAAAAAGCATTATTGAGCGCTACAAAATCAATTCCAGTTTTTATTGCTTCCATTGCGACAAGATGAGTATGCGCTGTGGTATTGGAATACATAAAACAACCCGTATCTGTTAGAACTCCAGTGTATATTGCGCGGGCTATATTCTGATTGAATTCTACCCCAAGTGCAATAACTATTTCATATATAATTTCAGCAGTAGCTGCATATTCGGGTGCAACAAGCCTTACAGGTGCAAAGGCATCATGTGTTCTGTGATGATCAATGCATACGTCAACCTTTCCGGTATACCGCTGTCTAAGCTCATCACCTATAAGGTTTTCAGAAGCAATATCAACAGCAAGAACACATCCAGGCTTGAATGAAGGATTTAAGCTATTATTACCGCCTGTTAAATAAAAGAATTTATTTTCGATTATATCATCATTTGCGACCTCTGCATGTTTGCCTAATAAAGTTAAAGCTTCGCGTAGAGCAAAAGCAGACCCGAGTGTATCACCATCGGGTCTTGTATGACTTAAAATTATAAAATTATCTTTTTTTTGCAGTATATCACATATTTCTTCGATCTGAGCCTTTATATCCTCACTCATTGCTGCCCTCGTTTATATCTTTTAATATTTTAGAGATGTGGGCGCCATAAGCTATGGAACTGTCTAACTGAAAAGTGATTTCCGGTATTGCACGGATACTCATTCTAGCCCCGATTTCACGGCGTATAAACCCGGCCGCGCTTGTAAGGGCTTTGACAGCTTCTTTGCCTTCTTCTTCTGTCCCCATAACCGAGGTATATACCTTCGCGTATTTCAAATCAGGAGTAACCTCTACATTAATAACGCTTGTCATCATTGGAATTCTAGGATCTTTTAAATCTCTTATTATCTCTGAAATTTCCCGCTTAAATTCCTCGTTTATTCGCCCGCTTCTATGTTTAGCCATAAGTAAACTCCATCCCGCGCTAATGCGCGGCTGCCGCTTTTGCAGCGAGCGGCACGCCGAAATACAATACCTTTATTATTCTCTATATTCCTCGATGACATACGCTTCAAGTATGTCGCCCTCTTTAATGTCATTGAATTTTTCAAGTCCAATGCCGCATTCGAATCCTTGTACGACCTCTTTTGCATCATCTTTAAAGCGCTTAAGTGAATCGATTTTATCTTCAGCAACAACTATACTGTCGCGAAGAACACGTATTCCGCTTCCACGGGTTATTTTCCCGTCTTTGATCATGCACCCTGCAACAGTGCCTACGCTTGATATCTTATAAACTTGACGGACTTCGGCATGACCAATAACAACTTCTCTTGTCTTTGGCGCCAACATGCCTTTCATTGCTGATTCGACTTCTTCAATGCACTCGTAGATTATACGGTATGTCCTAATATCAACGCCGGCATTCTTAGCGTTTTCTACTACAGTTGCATCGGGGCGGACATTAAACCCTATTATAAATGCGCCGGAAGCGGAAGCAAGCATAATATCACTATCGGTGATTGCTCCGACTCCGTTATGAATAACTTTGACTTTGACTTCGTCATTTGAAAGTTTTTCAAGCGATGATTTAACTGCCTCTGCTGAACCTTGAACATCCGCCTTAACAATAATGTTCAGTTCCTTTATATTGCCCTCCTGTATCTGGGTAAACAAAGCATCAAGAGAAACCGCATATGTCGATTTCGTTGCTTCTGCGCGCTGCTGTTCACGGCGCTGTTCTGCAAGCTCACGAGCCATTTTTTCATTTTCAACGGCATAGAACAGATCTCCGGCTTCGGGTACATCTGCCATGCCGATTATCTCAACAGGAGTTGATGGGCCTGCTTCTGCAAGTTTTCTTCCCTTTTCATCGTTCATAGCACGTACTCTGCCAACAGTACTTCCGGCAATAACAATATCCCCAGACTTAAGCGTTCCGTTTTGAACAAGAACTGTAGCAACTGGGCCGCGTCCTTTATCAAGTTTAGCTTCTATAACTGTACCTTTGGCAAGTCTATTGGGGTTAGCCTTAAGTTCAAGCATATCTGCAGTCAGGATAACCATTTCCAGCAGTTCCTTGATGCCAGTCTTTTTCTTGGCTGAAACAGGAACACAGATCGTATCTCCGCCCCATTCCTCCGGAACGAGCTCATATTCTGTTAAAGATTGTTTAATTACCTCAGGATTAGCATTTGGCTTATCCATTTTATTTATTGCCACAATGATAGAAACGCCGGCTGCTTTTGCATGATGGATAGCCTCGATAGTCTGAGGCATTATGCCGTCGTCTGCGGCAACAACAAGAATTGCAATATCAGTAATATTCGCTCCGCGTGCTCTCATTTCAGTGAATGCGGCATGTCCCGGCGTATCAATAAATGTAATATTGCGATCATTAACCTTAACTTTATATGCTCCGATGTGCTGAGTGATGCCTCCGGCCTCGCCCTCAGTTACATTAGAGTGTCTAATAGCATCGAGAAGTGAAGTCTTGCCATGATCAACATGACCCATAACAACAACGACAGGGCTTCTAGGCGCAAGATCCTCAGCCTTATCAGCAGTATCATCTATAAGCTGCTCCTCTATAGTTACAACAACTTCACGTTCATATTTTGCCCCAAACTCTTCAGCGACAATAGCAGCAGTTTCATAATCAATTACCTGATTCTGTGATACCATCGAACCCATAATCATGAGTTTTTTAACAACTTCACCGCTTGTCTTTTTTAAACGGGTAGCAAGTTCACTGACAACGATCTGATCTGGAATTGTTATCTTAAGCGGAGCGCGGCGTGCTTTTTCGAGTTCGAGACGTTTAAGTTTTTCCGCTTCGGTTTCCCTTCTCGGTGCCGAAGGCTGGAAACGTCCTGACCCTTTTTTAAGTTTCTGCTTTCTAGCCGCAGTATCCTTAACATTTGTAGGTACAAGTTCGTCTAATCTCTCATCATACTTTGACAGATCTACATTCGAACTTCTCGTGTCAACTACACGAACCTCCATATCATGATGAGGCTTGGGCGCATTTGTCTTGTCTTTATTCTGTTTTTCAAAAGGTTTAGGGTTATTATTAACAGGTCTATTTTGTCTGTTCTGCTGAGTATTATCTGATACGGGTTTGGGTTTGAATGTTTTTTGTTCAACTTTATTTTGAGCAGGTCTGTTATTTTGCGGCTGTTGCCTTTGCTGTTGCTGCCTTTGGGGTTGATTGTGTTGCTGAACCTGCTGCTGTTTACGCTGCTCTGCAGCCTTTTTTTCTTCTAAAGCCTTACGCTCTTTTTCTTCTTTTTCTTTTCTAAGAGCTTCCTCAGCTTCTTTTTTCTTTTTAGCCTCTTCAGCCTTGCGGGCTTCCTCAGCTTTTTGAGCCTCAGCTTTAAGGGCTTCTTCAGCGGCGCGTTTTTCTTCTTCTGCCGCTTTTTTCTCAGTTTCCCGGCGTTTACGTTCGTTATCCCCCGCTACAAAGTAAGCCTCGAACGTTTCAGCCTGGTATTCTTTAGTATAATGTTCAAAAACAAAGTCCAGTTCCTTTTCCTCTAGAACTGTCATATGCTTCTTTTCGCCTTCAAAATTAGCGGTCAAAAGATCAATTATATCTTTATTAGGCACACCCAAATCCTTAGCGACCTCATGTACCCTGTATTTTACTAAACTGCTCATAACCCTACCCCCGTGTTCTTTACTATAGACTGTGCAATTCCCTTATCTGTAAGTGCAATGACCGCAATTGTGCAAAGCCCCACCGCACATCCAAGTTCTTCAGCCGTAACCGGCAATGTAATAAGCTCCACTTCGTAATAGTGACAGAAGTTTTCAATTCGTTTTTTTGTATTAGTTGATGCGCCCTCTGACATTATTACAAGGCGTGCTCTGCCCTGCCTTGCGGTATCATGCGCTTTTTCAGCACCGGCACTGACAAAACCGGCTTTTTTGGCAATTCCCAAAAGTCCAAGAATTTTTGTTATATTCAAAGGTTTAAAAGCCCCTCTTCCAGAGCGGCATAAACCTCATCGGGAATAGCACATTCAAATTCCCTGCTAAGCCGCTTATTCTTTTTAAGTTTAATAAAGCATTCTTTATTTTTGCAAATATATGCGCCCCTGCCAGGTTTTTTTCCTGTATCATCAAGAGATATTTCCCCATCCTTGTTTTTAACTATTCTTATCAGTTCCTTTTTGGGGAAAGCATTTCCGCAGCCGAGACACGTTCTCATTGGAATACTTTTTTTCTTCAAAAAATCCTCCAAACTCCGCACAAGCGGATACTTTATTATATATTCTTATAAGCTTCCGATTCAGGTTTAATGTCGATTTTCCAGCCTGTGAGCTTTGCTGCAAGACGCGCATTCTGTCCTTCTTTACCGATTGCTAACGACAGTTGTCCGTCCGGCACTATAGCACGGCAGCTTTTTTCAGACTGAGAAACAAGAACACTTACCACCTGTGCGGGGGAAAGAGCCTCTGCAATAAACTCTGCAGGGTCTTCGTGATAACGTATAACGTCTATCTTCTCGCCCTTGAGTTCTGCCACTATACTGGCAATACGGCTCCCTTTAGGGCCGATGCAGGAACCTATAGGGTCAATATCTTCAAACTTTGTCCAAACTGCAACTTTAGTTCTCGAACCTGCCTCACGGGCAATCGCTTTTATTTCAACAACACCGTCGTGGATTTCAGGAACCTCGAGTTCCATAAGACGCTTAACAAGGCCGGGATGAGTACGGGATATCTTTACAAGCGGACCTTTAGGTGCCTCTTTGACTTCAACGACGTATATTTTCACGCGATCGCCCTTTTGAAATTTTTCTCCGGGGATCTGCTCGCCGCTCATTAAATAGACATCGGTTTTCCCAATTTCTATTGAAATACTTCCATGATCAACTCTTGTTACTATACCCGAGAGCACCTCATGCTCTTTACTTGAAAACTCTTGATATACTATTCCGCGCTCAGCCTCACGGATACCCTGAGTTATAACGTTTTTAGCCGCATGGGCAGAAATTCTGCCGAATTCTTTTGGTATAAGTTCAATTTCTATTGTATCGCCAATCTCAAGTTTTCTATTTATTCTATGAGCCTCTTCGAGATTTATCTGTGTAGAGGGATTTTCAACCTCTTCAACGACTTCTTTTGTAGATAGAACCCGAATTTCGCTCTTCTCTTCATTCATCACTACGTAAACGTTTTCAGATGCGTTCAGTTCCTTCTTATACGCTGTTGTAAGAGCAGCTTCAAGTTTTCCAAGCAATATCTCTTTCGGAATGCCTTTTTCACGGCAGATCTCGTCAACTGCCTCAAAAAGCTCTTTGTTAATCATTTTCTATTTTCCCCCAAATTCTGGTGTATTTTAAAATTCGACAGATAGACGTACAGCTGAAACATCCGCCATCTTAAAAGTATGAGAGCCGTTTTCGTCCTCTATTGATACGCTGCTGTCATCATGAGACAATAGCACTCCTGTATATTGCTTTATGCCATTCTGCGGTTTATAAAGATTAACGTCAACCCTGCTGCCTATATATTGTTCAAAATGTTCGCTTTTTTTAAGTGACCTGTCAAGTCCCGCTGATGAAACTTCGAGATAATAACTCTCGGCAATAGGATCAGCCTCGTCGAGCGGAGCGTCTATAGCACGTGACATTGCTTCACAGTCTTCAACTGTGACCCCGCCCTCTTTATCTATAAAAATACGCAGCACATACATGCCGCCCTCTTTTTTATACTCAATATCCCAAATTTTAAGTTCCAATTTTTCGGCAATAGGATAAATAATTTCACGAACGATTTCAGTTACCGGTACAGAACGACCATTTTTACTCAATAAACCACCCGTTTCTTTTGTACTAAACAGAAAGAGTGGGAATACCCACTCTTTCTACCATTAGTATTTTACCACAAGTTTTAATTAATTGCAACAGTTTTTTACCAGTTTTTAAAATCAATCTCCGCTGTATGGAATCAGGGCAATGTGTCTAGCCCTTTTTATGGCAATAGTAAGTTCTCTCTGATGCTTTGCGCAAGTTCCGGTGATTCTTCTTGGAAGAATCTTAGCACGCTCAGAAAGGAATCTTCTAAGTCTGGCAACATCTTTATAATCAATCTCAGTTACTTTGTCGGCGCAGAACACGCAAGATTTTCTCTTTGCTCTTCTGCCGCGGGCAATTACTTTTTCTTTATCCATTTGTTTCTCCTCCTTTACGAATTAGAATGGCAAGTCTCCATCATTTGAAAGTTCAAAAAATTCATCCGTTTCATCGCTCTGATATGCCGGTGCAGGATTGTTAGCGGGAGCAGCTTCTCTTGTATCCTGTCTGCTGTTATCGCGCTTGCTGTCGGCAAAATATACCTCATCAGCAACCACTTCGACAGTTTTTCGATTTTTGCCCTCTTTATCCTGCCAAGTTCTTGTCTGAAGCGAGCCGCACACAACAACCTGAGCGCCTTTTACGAAATACTTACCGACAAACTCGGCAGTGCTTCGCCAGCAGACGATATCGATAAAGTCGGTTTCACGCTGTGAAGAATCTTTTTTAACATAGTTTCGTCCGACAGCGAGTGAAAACGATGCGACAGGCAAATTAGACGCGGTATAACGGACAACGGGATCGGCTGTAAGCCTTCCCATAAGCATCACTTTGTTTAACATGCTTTCCTCCTTCGCGTTATTTCGCGATTATGAGAGAACGCAGGATACCGTCTGTGATAGTGAACACACGGTCAAGTTCTTTTGGAAATTCAAGACCGGATTCAAACGCAATCAGGACATAGAAACCTTCTGTCATATCGTCGATTTCATAGGCAAGTCTTCTCTTACCCCAAACGTCAACCTTTTCGATTGTCCCATTTGCTTCAATAAGCGCCTTGAACTTTTCAACGATGGCGTTTGTCTCTTCCTCTGTAAAGTTTGAGTTTACAATGAATACAGCTTCATATTTTTTCTGCATTTTTTACACCTCCTTTTGGACTTAAGGCCGCTATTCTGTTTAGCGGCAAGGATACAGCATGATATTATATCAAAAATCTGGCATTTGTCAAGTATTAGTTGAAGTTGTGACGCATATATAGTATAAAAAAGGAGGTTGAATGCCGGCATGATAATATCCAAATACTCCCCTGAAGGCTGTCTTAGCCAAAACAGCGGTATAGGCGTCTACACAGAGGCGGAAATTGAAAAGGCGCTTGCAAGCGGCAAAATACTTGAAGGAAAAGCCATTCTCTGCGACGAATATCAAAATCTTACGATCGACCTTGGTTGTATGAAAGGAGTCATACAAAAAAAAGAAGCAATATATGCTGTAAAAGGCGATGTTAAAAATATCGCTGTCATTACACGTGTCGGAAAACCTGTTTGTTTTAAAGTAATGGAAATAACGGAGAATGACCGTGGGGAAAAAGTCGCTCTTTTATCAAGAAAATCCGTGCAGGAGGAAGCATATAAAAATTATGTGTTAAAACTGCGAAGCGGCGACATCATCGGTGGAAAAATAACGCATTTAGAGCCTTTCGGGGCATTTGTAGACATCGGATGCGGTATCATTTCCCTTATCACTATCGATAATATATCCATTTCAAGAATCTCACATTCACACGATCGATTTGCGGTAGGGGATGATATACGCTGCATTGTAAAATCTGTTGACCGTGATGAGGGAAGAATCACCCTGTCTCATAAAGAACTCCTGGGGACATGGCAGGAAAATGCGGATAACTTTTCAATCGGTCAAACTGCTGCCGGCATTGTGAGAAGCGTTGAGCAATACGGAATTTTTGTGGAACTCACTCCTAACCTAGCAGGTCTTGCAGAATACAAAGAAGGCGTACGCGTGGGGCAAACCGCATCCGTATATATAAAGAATATTCTACCTGAAAAAATGAAGGTAAAACTCGTGATAGTAGATCATTTTGATACAATTTCAGCAAAAAAACCGATGAATTACTACATAAGAAGCGGCCATATGTCATATTGGAGGTACTCTCCACTTTCCTGTGATAAAAAAATAGAAAGTTTCTTTTAAAAGAAAAATAAGGCCTTCAATCGTAGCTTGCTGCAATTGGAGGTCTTTTTTACATATCATTTCTATCATTCAGAGCATTTATGCCGGTTTGTTTCTTTTGCCTTGACATTTGCAACTTATCTGGATTATCATTATGACATAAATTTCCGTTTGGAGCTACATATGAAAACAATAATCTTGATGTTAAAAGGCGTTCTAATAGGAATTTCAATACTTATACCCGGGGTAAGCGGCGGAACCATGGCAATAATCCTTGGCGTTTATGATGAAATGATCCATGCTGTAAGCTCATTTTTTCAAAGCAAACGGCAAAACGCGCTTTTGCTTTTGAAAATAGGTACAGGCGGCTTAATAGGTATTGTTCTTTTCAGCAAACTTATTTCTTACATGCTTGATAAATGGAAATACCCTATGGTCTTTTTGTTTATAGGGGTAATTTGCGGCGGCTTGCCTGTTCTTCTTAAAAAGACAAAAACAGCAAAAAGCAGAAATCTAGACCTTCTTTATTCAATTGCCGGATTCCTGCTTGTTATCGCAATGACCAGACAGCCTGACACCGTCGTTAATCTGGCGACCCAAACAGGGGTTCTTAATTTCCTGTTCCTTGTTTTTGCCGGGTTCATCATTGCCATTGCATTAATCCTTCCTGGAATAAGCACCTCATTCATGCTGCTTACCTTAGGGCTTTATGATGTAACACTTGAAGCTATAACTAATTTTAATATAGCTTTTCTTATCCCGGTGATAATCGGTATCGTAATCGGAACCATCAGCACAACAAGATTGCTGGAGTTTCTTATGCAGCGTTATCCCAGAAAAACTTACCTGCTCATCCTTGGCTTTGTACTTGGATCGGTTTTGCAGATCATCCCAGGTTTGCCAAAAGGAATGGACATATTATATTGCATATTGACTTTTGCCTCTGGGCTTATCGCGATCCAGTTTATGAGCAAATATACATCGGAAAATGTATAGCTATTGCTTAAGAGTTCCAAGACTCTTACACTTTAAATACTCATTTATAAAGCCGTCGAGATCGCCGTCCATGACCGAGCCTATATTCCCCACCTCAAAGTCAGTACGGTGATCTTTTACAAGGGTATAAGGCATAAATACATACGACCTTATTTGTGAACCCCAGCCGATCGCCATTTGTTCACCTTTAATATCTTCGATTTTATCGAGATGTTCTCTTTCCTTTATTTCAAAAAGTTTTGCCTTAAGCATCTTCATAGCAACTTCTCTGTTCTGGTGCTGACTGCGCTCGTTCTGACATGCAACTACAATGCCGGTAGGTATATGTGTGATTCGGATAGCCGACTCGGTCTTGTTGACATGCTGCCCGCCCGCGCCGCTGCTGCGGTAAGTATCTACTTTCAAATCCTCCTCGCGAACCTCAATATCGATTTTATCATCTATCTCCGGCATAACTTCGAGAGAGGCAAAAGATGTATGTCTGCGGCCAGAAGCGTCAAATGGCGAAATGCGGACAAGGCGGTGAACGCCGGTTTCACTTTTTAAATATCCATATGCGTTATATCCCTCAACCATTATTGAAACACTTTTTATTCCCGCTTCATCCCCCGCGAGATAATCTAATACTTTAACCTTATACTTATGCCGCTCACACCAGCGGGTATACATTCGATAAAGCATCTCAACCCAGTCTTGTGCTTCTGTTCCTCCGGCTCCGGCGTGAAATGTTAGTATCGCGTTGGCGCTGTCATATTCACCTGAAAGCAGCGTTGAAAGACGCTGCTCGTCATATTCCCTTTTAGTTTCCTCGAGTTCTGTTCTAACTTCCGAAGCAAGAGATTCATCATCTTCTTCCATCGCAAGTTCGGTTAAAACGATTGCATCTTCCCATCTTTTTTTCAGTGAATTAAATCGGGAAACTTTTTCTTTTAACTGTTTTGTTTCCTGCAAAACTTTCTGCATATTTTTTGTATCTGTATAAAAATCAGGCTCCTGAGCCTTTTTTTCAAGTGAATTGATCTTAACTTCAAGACCTGATACATCAATGCTCTCCGCAAGCTCTTCCAGCGGCTGCTTCATCGCGTTCAGCTGCTGTTTATATTCTTCAAGTACTATATCCATAAAACTCCATAGCCGTCTAACGCGGCTGCCGCTTATTCCGGTGTGCGGCCCACCTAATTTGCAACTAATCAATAATAGTTATTATATCCATTTTTTATGTCTGTGTAAATAGTGCCTCTTCCCCTTTCAATCCCACTTTGTATATGCTATAATTTTTTATGATATTTTAGGGGGAGTGGAGATGGCACTTAATTTTCAATCGGGCGGAAATCACGGCATGTTTTTAGTCCCGGATATCGTAGTAGACAGGTATATTACTGAAGCCTCTCAAGTTTCTATGATGGTGCTCCTGTATATTTTAAGACATACAACGTCTTTTACTGAAGAGGATATCTGTTCTGCTCTTAATATCAATGTTGCCGATCTGGAAGCCGCCGTAAACTTCTGGGTTCAGTGCGGGATATTGCGATCAGAAGAAGGCAATATTTCGTTTGAACAGACCTCGATCAGTGTTGACCACGGCCTAGTTTCTGCTCCTGTTAAGACAACTGCGCCAGAGTATGATTTTTCGGAGGTCGCTGCTGTTGTTGAATCAAACAAACAGCTAAGCACTCTTTTTGAGGCGGTGCAGATTCGGCTAAACAAGCAGTTGTCTCCGACGAACTACAAAATTCTTTACAGTTTTTACGACTTTTATGGTTTCTCGCCAGAAGTAATCTTTCTTCTTGTTAACCACTGCTGTGATATTGGCAAGGGCAATATAAAATATATTGAGCAAGTTGCATACGGCTGGTATAAAAGTGGCATTACGACCGAGGATGCCGTAAACAAATATCTCGAGGAATATGAACAAAGGCGAACTGAAGAATATATGGTTCGTAAGGTTTTTGGAATCGGAGAACGAAGCCTTACAACTAACGAAGAAAAATATATTCATGCTTGGACGGAAAGTTACGGTTTTGGTGAAGATATAATTAAATTAGCTTTCGAAAAGGCTGTTGATAATACAGGACGTGTTCGCTTTACATATATCAATAAGATCCTAAAGTCTTGGTTTGAAAAAGGGTATAAGACTGCAGAAGAAGCGGCTAATGAACCTGCGCCTGAATCTAAGCCTCATAAGGGAAAAAAGAAAGTTGAAAAAGAGGGCGAGTCAACTTACGACCTGAATGAATTCATGAACTGGTCGTTCAATGAAATTTACACCAAAGACAAAGCTTAAGGGGGAAAAGGATGTCATACGGCAAAGCAGTTTACGAAGCAGCTGATGCAGCTTTACAGCGCAGACGATCCGAAAATAAAAAAGAATACGATGACAGAAGAAGGAGAGTTTTTGCTTCATACCCCAGAATAGCCGAGATCGAACACGAAATGTCGGAAGGCTCCCTTGCGATTATTGGTGAAATCTTTGAAAAAAGCGGCGACCTGCACGAGAGGATAGCACGAATCAAAGAAAAAAATATAAATCTGCAAATGGAAAGAGCAGAGCTTCTTGTTACAATTGGGCTTCCTGTCGATTATCTCGATGAAATATATAAATGCCCTGTCTGCCATGACAAAGGAATCGTTAACGGCAGGCGCTGTGAATGCTATGAAAAAGAATTAAAAAAGGCAGCTTATGAGCAGTCAGTTCTGGGTGGTACGTTATCTAACCAAACTTTTGAGAATTTTAATCTAGACTTTTACTCACAAAAGAAGGCCCCCGGTGGAATCAGTCCCTACGAAAACATGATGAGAAACAAACAGCTTTGCGAACGGTTCGTTGAAGATTTCAGTCATTCTTCTCTCAGTATACTGATGACGGGCGGCACAGGCCTTGGCAAAACACATTTGTCCACTTCAATAGCACGCAGACTGATTAACCGTGGCGTTGGAGTTGTATACGTAACAGCTCCAGAGCTTTTTGACAGATTTGAAAGTTTGAAATTCAACAGGGCAAGTATTTATGGAGACACGGTTGATGTGCAGGAGTTTTTTGACTGTGATTTGCTGATTATCGACGACCTTGGAAGTGAATTCTCAACACAGTTTGTTGAATCAGCATTATTTTCGGTTATAAATGGCAGAGCGATCAAGGGAAAGAGTACAATCATAAACACAAACTGTGACCTGGCTCAGCTTGAATCAATATACAACAAAAAAATCGTGTCACGAATAATAGGCGATTTTCTAATCATGCCTTTTACCGGTGAAGATGTACGTATGCAGAAAAGGAAAAAGAATTTATAATAAAAAAAAGGGCTTAAGCCCTTTTTTTTATTGCGTTCGCGCTAAAATATCCTTTTTTAGAATTTGATAAAAAACTGATGTGATAGGAACGCTTATAAGCATTCCTACAACCCCGAAAAGTCCGCCTCCAATTATAATCGACAGAAGCACCCACAGTGCAGGCAATCCTATGGAACCGCCGACTACCCTCGGGTATACAAGATTGCCCTCTATCTGCTGCAGAACTATGAAGAACACAATAAACCAAATAGCTTTAATTGGATTAACCATAAGCAAAATAAATACCGAGATTACACACCCTGTAATTCCCCCGACAATCGGGATTATCGCCGTAACAGCAAGAAGGACGCTGATAAGTAAAGCATAATTAAATCTAAAAATGATCATACCGATAAAGCACATAAATCCAAGAATGCACGCTTCAGTCAGTTGCCCTGAAACGAACTTAGAAAATGTTTCAGCCGTAATCAATATAAAACGATCGATTTTACCGGCTCTTTTTTCAGGCAAATAGGCGTAAAGAAGCAAATGTATTTGATTTTTCAGTTTACTTTGAGCAATAAGAAGATAAATCGAGATAACAAGACCAAAAGAAATATTAGACACCACACTGATTACGCTTGATGTGAAACTGAATATACGCGGAAAAAAGTCTGATAACATCGATGCTGCACTGCCTGCATACGTTTTAAACGAATTTACAAGCCCAGAAAAATCGGGCGTTGTAACATTTAGTGCATTTGCCGCTTTACGCAAAAGCCCTTCTATCTGAGGAGTATATGCAGTTACGCTGTTAATTAAAAGCTGTATGCTTTCAGTTAGTCGCGGCAGTATTATTGAAAAAACCGCCGCAAGAACCGCAATCATTGATATATACGCAAGAAGCAGCGCAATTGGTTTTGCAGCCTTTTCCTTCTTTAGATATTTAGTTAGGACTCTTTTATAAAAATGAAATGGCCGGTTTAAAATGAGTGCAATGCCGATACCTACAAACAGCGGACTTAGTATCTTTATTAGTAGTCCAATCGCAGACAAAACCATTTCTAGGCGCAGCATAAGTGCTATCAGCAAAACTGCATAGGTGATAATTAATATATAGCTTTTAAGTTTTGCCTTCTCCACTTTGATTCACCCCGTAATTTAATGGCGCTATTATAACATTTTTCGTTTATTACGTCAATGTAACGGCATTTAACAAAAAAAAGCATACCGGAAATTCCGATATGCTCAGATTTATTTTTCAAGGCTTCTGACATACTGCCCTATTTTTTTATCCTGGAAAGAAATATGTTTAGTTAGCCAGTTCAACACAAGCTGATTAGCCTCTATTATCAACGCAATGTTTCCGCCCGATCTTGCGAATTCAGCTTTCAATTCTGAAAGCTTACCTATAAATTCACTATGAAGTTTTTTCTGCAGATCATATTCAGGGTAATTAATTTCAAGCATAAATTTTTCTTCATCATTGAAATGTTTTTTTGTATATTCATCTAAAAAATCAAACATTTCAGAAATAAATTCCATAGCTCTTCTGTTTTTGCCGGCCTCATACAATTCGTTTGCCTTTTCGAACAACGCTTTATGCTCTTCATCAATGAGGTCTACCCCAACTGCCAAATCATTTGTCCATCCCATATGTAAGCCCCCTTGCTAAATATAAATTTTATTCATCCTGCTGTTCATCTTCCTTTTGTTCCTCAACAACTTCAACAACCGGATCAACTAATGCTTTGTATATCTGTATCATGCCAACAGAAATAAACAAAAGTGATACTGCGCTTGGTATATATTCAGGTAAAAAAGGAGTAATAAAAATTCCGTCAGTGCCAATTATATAATAATATATTTTTGGAATAACGGCAACGAATACTAATATAATCGATAATCCGCCATACATAGATACATAAGCGGAGACAGCACTTCCTGTAAGCGCTTTTGAAAAATAGTAGAAGAATAAAACAAGTGCGCAGGTTGCAATTACCTCAAGCAAATATTCTGAGATCGTTACAATTGTGGTAAGCCCTTTGAACGCTTTTATAAGTTTTACAGCATACCAGCCAGACACTCCGAGCATCAAATAGCAAATTTCAAACGGTTTTTTTTCTTTTCCGATAATACCTGAAACTGCAAGCATAAGAAAGGCAGCAACCGCACTGGCAAACATCAAAACAACTTCGAGTGCCTTAGACGCAGTCCCGCTTGTAAATTTAAAATAATACAGAACTGCAGAAACAGCAAATGAAATGCCTAGCATAACGCATGTAATGACACCGAATGTACCCATTCTTACTTTCTGAGGCTCGATTTTGTAACCGCGCCGTTTATCAAGCAGTGGCAAAACAGCAAAAGCGCAGGCTAAAACAAGCAACACGTAGAAAACAGTCGGGAACACGCTGCCTGTCTTATAAAAACCAGTTATCGGCTCTATGTCATTTTTTATTATTAAAATTCGAAATACACTCAGTACAGCGCCAAAGGTAAACAAAACACTTATTCTTGTTTTCATTTTGACAACTCTTCTCGTTATTTATTCATTAGCCTGATCGTATAGTATAAAGCTGCAAGCAAGATTGAGATTCCAACAGCCAAAGCTGAGTAATACGCCGCTTCAGTAGTAAAAGCCAACATAAAAGCTCCGCCGACAGCAACTATAGCATAGAAAATAAATAAAGGAAAATATGCAGCATCCTTTTCAAATAACACTATCGCACCTTTGCCAGTTTTAAATTGCCCGCCGTTTCTTCTTACTAAGAAAGTGATAAGTGCAGCAAGTAAAGCAACAACTACTATTGCGATAGAAACAACTGGCATAAGCGGAATAATACCGGGGTTATCCCCTATTCTTGAAAAAATATAAAATACAATCAGAGCAAACCCCATCATTACTGAGAGGTAGAAAAAATCATTCTCATACACTGCGCGTACAATATATACAGCAAGGAAAAACACTAACAGCACATACATCGCTTTTATTGCATTCAGATATTGAAAATACATTGCAACCGATCCTAATAGAATCGCTGCTCCCCAAAGGGTCAGTGAAACCGGGTGCACTATTTTTTGCTTATAATCCACTTTCCTTGCAATTACAATTATAAGATTAACAATAGCTGCAACAAAAAGTATGCCCGCAATAACTATAAGTCTTAAAACTGCAGGTTGAAACTTTGTTATCCCCTGCAGGGTATCAAGCATACGATCGTAAAATATAAGAACCGCAAAGCAGACAACGGCAATTGACATATGGAGCGCAATCCTATTGCCCATTAATTCCTGTTTATCTGGTTGTTTGATTTTTTTATTTGCCAAGTGACTCACTCCACTCAAAATATTTTCCTATACCTAGTAAGCCTGAGAGTTTAGCCATATTATTAATTTAGTTACGGATATATATTATATCTATATTTTTCCGCTTTGTCCATAAATTATTTTAAAATTAGTTTACTAACACTAAAAGCACACCATCCGTCTCTTTCCATTATATTCGAAATGTCAAAGCCAGCTTCGGTGAGTGCTCTTTTCACCTCGTCAGCACGCTCAGTAATTATACCTGATACAATGAAAATCCCATTGTCATTTAAAAGCTCTGAGGCAAGCGGACATAAAGGGATAATGACATCAGCAACAATATTGGCTGTAATAATATCAAATTTGGTTTCAATCAGCTTGTCTTGCAGGTCTGTATTCTCTAGGATATTTCCTGCAATTGTTTCATACTCCGGCAAACCAAAATCGTTTAAGGCCGCATTTTCTGCCGCAATATCCGCCGCGTTTTTATCAATGTCTACAGCTACAGCGCTGTCAGCTCCCAAAAGAAGCGCTGCAATAGATAATATGCCACTTCCACATCCCAGATCCAGCATGGTTTTTCCGTCACAATCATACTTCTGAAGCAGTTCTAAGCATAATGCTGTGGTTTGGTGTGATCCAGTTCCAAAACTCATACCTGGGTTAAGCGTTAATACAATGCGATCACCTGCGTCGTATATTTCTTCCCAAACAGGCCTTATCAAAAGTCTGCTTCCAATAGCGATCGGCTTATAATACTTTTTCCAGTTATCCGCCCATTCCTCTTCCATCCTTGAACTGATAGACATCTCAAGCGATCCGAGGGAGACCGATGGAAAATCAGCCTTTAAAGTTGAAAGCGCATCTTTTACAAAAGACAATGTTTCAAGTCCTGCCGCATTATCACTGACATAAAATTTAATAAGACTTTTTCCTCTCATGTTTTCGGAGAGTTCTTTGTCTACATAATCCCAATATTTATGGTTATTTTCCAAAAAATCGTTAAAATCAGCTTCATCCTCAACCTGAAAGCCTGTAATTCCGGCGGTAATCAGTCGATTAGAAACATGTTCTATTCCTTGAGGTGTTGTTTGAACAGTTACTTCGAGCCAGTTCATATTAGTCTCCTAACACTTATATCGTAAAAGCGCCTATGACAGTAAGCACTTTAAAATTATTATACGCCGTATGCTATTTTATAAGCAAGTCAATTAAATGTTTAAGAAAGTTTTGAAATTTCATTTTCAGAATTTTTAAGAAAATTCAAAAGAGCAGCTGAATCTTTTGGAAAAGCATTTTTTAAAAGATCATAAGTTATTACATCGTCATCGCTGCTTTCATTTCTTATCTCTTCAGCCGCATCTTTCATACGCTGTTCGCAAAGGAGCAGTGCAGCATTAGCCTTGGATTCGAAAACTGTGTCTCTCACAGCAAAAAATGTTGGAGGATTTTTAGCCCCGCTCCGATAGAAATGCCTGAATAGTTTATAAACGACTATTGCAAAATATTTCTGCATTTCTGTTGCTATACTTTTATATTTAGAATCTTTCATTAAATCAAATAAAACATTTATGCTGCTGGCAGTCAACGCTTTCCCAAGCGCAGGAAAAACACTGCCTCTGAATACATTGTCCTTTTGTGTAAACAAAACGGGATCTCCGGCAGTTTCTTCCTGACCATAATTCCGTTTTTCGGTGCGTCCCAGAAGATAATCTACGGACACGTTATAATAATCGGCAATTTTTACTAAAAACTCAAGTTTACATTCACGTATTCCCTTCTCATAGTGAGAAAGTAATGCTTGAGAAATACCCAGCGCATTTGCAACGCTTTTTTGACTAAGTCTTCTCTCATTACGCAGCAGCGTAATAATGCGTGGAAATTCAAGTGACAACAAAATTCCTCCCTGATATATTTATATTTACACGAGGTAAATCATAGCATATTATTTACATGTTGTAAACTCTTGCATTTTTTTATGAAGAGGTTTAGAATAAAGAACTGAAAAAATCACACGGAAATATCGGAGGAAATTATGGAAAATAAAATATTAGTTGAAATTTCCGCCAGGCATGTTCATCTGTCTGAGCGCGATCTTGAAACACTTTTTGGCGCTGGTCACAAACTTACTCCTAAAAAATATCTTTCCCAGCCAGGTCAGTTTGCAAGCGAGGAAAAAGTAACAGTTGTTGGTCAAAAAGGTGAACTTAAGTTTTCAGTCCTAGGTCCTGTGCGTTCCAAAACACAGGTTGAGGTTTCCCTTACAGAAGCCAGAAACTTAGGGATAACAGTTCCTGTCAGAGAATCTGGAGATTTAGCTGGAAGTACAGGGATAAAGTTAGTTGGGCCAGCTGGTTCTATTGAAATCTCTGAAGGTGTAATCGCAGCAAAGCGCCATATTCATCTGACTCCTGCGGATGCCGAGAAATTCGGGCTTAAGGATAAGGAAGAAGTATGTGTAAAAGTTGACTCAGAACGCGGCGTTGTATTCTGCAACACTGTTGTACGCGTATCCCCTAGTTATGCTGCAGCAATGCATATTGATACTGATGAAGCGAATTCAGCCGGATTAACCGGAAGTATCAATGGTGAGATCGTAAAATAACGCTCTGCCAGACTTAATAAGTGATATTTGCTCAAAAAAGTGGCTTACCCTTTTTGAACTGTACCAGTAAAAACGGACATTGAGAAAAAGGACCTCCTGGAAAGGTCAAGAAAAACTAGACACAAAGTTAAGCATTTAAGAATTTTGTATTTCAAACTGAACGGGGCTAAGCCAATCCAGAGCAGAATGAATGCGCTTCGTGTTATAATAGGTTTCAATATATTTGAAAATATCAAT
>JAUZPM010000033.1 GCA_030705925.1 Bacillota bacterium | reverse complement strand
CTCAGGCCGCAATTTAAAAGCGTCCCTCTCCAGGACGCTTTTACTAGATTTATTAGTCAAGTTTTTCTTTAAGCAGCTTTGAAATGATCTGCGGATTTCCCTGACCTTTCGATGCTCTCATGCATTGACCGACAAGGAAGCCCATTGCATTCGATTTGCCGTTCTTATAGTCGTTCACAGATTTCTCATTTGCGGCAAGCACGCTGTCCACGATTGCCTCAAGAGCGGATGTGTCGCTGAGCTGGGCAAGTCCCTTAGCCTTGACGATCTCATCAGCCGTGCCGCCTGTCGCGAACATCTCCTCAAGCACTGTCTTTGCCGCCGTATTTGAAATAGTGCCCTTCTGGATAAGGTTTATCATATCGATCACACGTGACGGTGTGAGCTTGCATTCGTCTATTTCGATGTTTTCAGCGTTCAGAAGACGTGAAATGTCGCCGAGCAGCCAGTTGCATATCACCTTTGGCTCGATTCCCTTACCGGCTTTGACAGTCTCCTCAAAAAACGCGGCACGAGCAATATTACCTACTAAAAGATCTGCTTCATACTCTGAAAGGCCGTAATCATTTAAAAATCTTTCAAATTTAGCGTGCGGAAGCTCCGGAATGCTCGCTTTGAGGCGCTCCATCTGCTCATCTGACAGTTCGATCCTTCCAAGATCAGGTTCAGGAAAATAGCGGTAATCCTGCGCGTCCTCTTTCGAACGCATAGTGATGCTGTATCCCTTCATATCGTCCCATTTGCGGGTTTCCTGTTCAACAGTGCCGCCGCTTTCGATAACGTCTATCTGGCGTTCTATCTCATATTCGATTCCGCGGACAGCGCCGCTGAATGTATTGACGTTTTTCATCTCGACACGCTTGCCGAATTCAGTCGCGCCCTCCGGCATAACGGAAACGTTGACGTCACAGCGAATGGAACCTTCCTGCATTTTGCAGTCTGAAATATTCAGATACTGCAGGATCGCCTTAAGGCTGTCGAGATAAGCCTTTGCCTCTTCGGAGCTTCTGATATCCGGCTCGGAAACGATCTCGATAAGCGGAACCCCGCAGCGGTTATAGTCTACAAGAGTGCCGTTAAAAGCTTCTTCATGCAAAAGCTTGCCCGCGTCCTCTTCAATATGGATACGTGTTATGCCAATGCGTTTTTTGCCGCCGCTTACATGTATGTCGAGATAGCCATGCTCGCAGAGCGGAATGTCGAACTGTGAGATCTGGTAAGCCTTAGGCAGGTCAGGATAGAAGTAATTCTTTCTGTCCTGCTTCGTGACTGTATTTATTTTGCAGTTTGTCGCAAGACCCATCCTTGCCGCATATTCGACGACGTTTTTGTTCAAAACCGGAAGTGTGCCCGGCATGCCGGAGCATATAGGACAGCAGTTTGTGTTGACCTCGCTTCCGAATTTGTTTGCACAGCCGCAGTATATCTTAGTTTTTGTATTCAGCTCGGCGTGAACCTCAAGCCCAATTACAGGTATATATTTCATCTGTCTGCACCCCCGTTAAAGTTTTGGCGCGGTAAAGACTGCGCCGCCCGTTGTTTCATAGGCGTATCCCAAATCAAGCAGCGTCTGCTCGCCGAATTTCCTGCCGATAAGCTGCATGCCGACAGGCAGTCCCTCTACCTCGCCGCAGGGCTGAACAAGCGCCGGAAGGCCGGCAATATTGATCGATACGGTGCATATGTCCTCCATATACATCTCCATCGGATCGTCCGTTTTTTCACCGATTTTAAAAGCGGTGGTCGGTGTAACAGGCGTCAGCAAAGCATCACACTTGGACAAAGCATCATTATATCCCTGTTTGATAAGGGCGCGCACCTGACATGCTTTTTTATAATAAGCGTCATAATAGCCGGAACTCAGCACGTAAGTGCCAAGCAGTATGCGGCGCTTGACCTCGTCGCCGAAGCCCTCGCTTCTCGTCTTGAAATAAAGGTCTATTAAATCATCATAGTTTTCGGCCCTAAAACCGTATTTCACACCGTCGAAACGGGCAAGGTTTGACGATGCCTCAGCTGATGATATGATGTAGTACGCAGGCAGGGCATATTCTGAAATCGGAATCGAAACATCGACGATCTGCGCCCCAAGGCTTTCAAAATGATGTGCGGCGGCTAAAACTTTTTCCTTTATTTCAGGCTTGATGCCTTCGCCGTAAAACTCTTTCGGAAGACCTATTTTCTTGCCCTTTATATCGGCAGATAAGGCTTTTTCAGTAAGTCCCAGATCTTTTTCCTCGCTGGTCGAATCGTGCCAGTCATGCCCCTTTATAATATCAAAAAGCATAGCGGCATCACGCACACTCCGTGCAAGCGGCCCTATCTGGTCAAGCGATGACGCAAAGGCGATAAGTCCAAAACGCGAAACCGTTCCGTAGGTAGGTTTAAGACCTACAACACCGCACAGACCTGCCGGCTGGCGAATCGATCCGCCCGTGTCCGAGCCGAGCGCAAACGGCGTTTCCAAAGCGGCCACTGCGGCAGCCGAACCGCCGGAAGAACCACCCGGAACACGTGTTATATCATATGGATTTTTAGTCTTTTTAAAATATGACGTCTCGCAGGATGAACCCATCGCAAACTCGTCCATATTCAGCTTGCCAAGCATGATGCAGTCCTGACTTTCGATCTTGTCCATAACCGTCGCATTATACGGCGGAGCGAAATTGTAAAGCATTTTAGAGGCGCAGGTCGTCAGCACGTTTTTTGTGCATATATTGTCTTTTATTGCAATCGGAATTCCGGCGGCGGCGGGCAGCTTTTCACCTTTCGTGCGCTTTTCGTCAACAGCCTTCGCATGTTTCAAAGCTTCTTCTTTTGTCAGAGTGATATATGCCTCAACCTTATCTTCCACAGCGTCTATACGGTCAAACAGTCCGCTTGTGACCTCCTCACTCGAGAGTTCCTTTGCGGCAAGGCGGCGCGACAGCTCCGCGGCGCCCATTTCATAGATGTTCATTTCAATCTTCCCTTTCGTTTATTCCACTACTTTAGGCACAAGATAGCATCCCGCCATCTTTGACGGCGCATTTTTCAAAAGCTCGTCACGGTCGTATGATTCCATGACTTTATCCTCGCGCCATGCGTTGATCTTTTCAGGCAGCGGAACGCTGACATCAGATAGATCCAAATCGGACAGCTTATTGACCATGTCCACGATGCCTGACATATCGCGCGCGAGTTTGTCATACTGCTCTTCTTTTATTTCGATGCGCGCAAGTTTGCCGATGTGTTTGATTTCATCCCTTGAAACGCTCATATTGTCCTCCGTTTATTTTATCATATTTAAAAACTCTTGTTCGTCTATCACTTTTATTCCAAGCTCTCCGGCACGGCGCAGCTTACTGCCCGCATCCTCGCCTGCAAGCACTATGCTTGTCTTTTTTGAAACGCTTCCCGCCGTTTTTCCGCCGAATTTCTCGATTATCGCTGACGCCTCGTCTCGTGTCAGCGTCGGAAGTGCGCCGGTAAGCACGAAGGTCATCCCCGCAAATCGGCTATCCTCGGTTTCCTGCCTGCTGACGGTATTCACTCCTGCGTCTTTCAGCTTTTGAAGCACCTCGAAATTCTGCGGCATATCAAAGAAGTCGACGACGCTCTGCGCCATTATTCCGCCGACATCTTCAACCTCTGTAAGCTTCTCAGCGGTCGCCTCCATAAGCTTGTCCAGCGTTTCAAACCGGCGTGAAATGAGTTTTGCCGTTCTTTCGCCGATGTGTCGGATGCCAAGCCCGTATATAAGTCTGTATAAATCGTTGTCGCGGCTTTTTTCAATTGAGGCAATGATATTACTCGCGATCTTGTCTCCTTTTTTATAAAGCGCCGATACATCCTTTTCTGTAATAGTATACAGATCCGCAACGCTTTTGAGTTTGCCCGAATCGGCAAGCTGTTCGATTATCGACGGCCCAAGCCCGTCTATATCCATAGCTCCGCGACTGGCAAAATGGATTATTCCCCTGACTAGCTGCCTCGGACAGCTCAGGTTCGTGCATCTGACAAAAACATCGTCAAGATCGTTTGTGACCTCAGCGCCGCAGGACGGGCAGTGTGTCGGAAATTCGAATTTCCGTTCAGTTCCGTCTCTCGTCTCTGTTAAAACGCCTACTATTTCGGGAATTATTTCTCCCGCCTTGCGCACCAAAACGATGTCGCCTATCCGTACGTCTTTTTCGGCTATAAAATCTTTATTGTGAACGGTTGCGGCAACAACTCGAGTTCCTGCAAGGCGTACCGGTTCAAGTATCGCCTTAGGCGTCAAAACGCCTGTTCTGCCGACGTCTATCGTTATATCCAAAAGCTTTGTGGGTTTTATCTCAGGCGGATATTTAAAAGCCGCCGCCCATTTTGGGAATTTAGACGTGCTTCCAAGCCTGCCACGGAGCGCAAAATCGTTTACCTTGATGACCGCCCCGTCTATGTCAAAGTCGTTTTCACCGCGGCTTTCGCCGATCATGTCGACCGCCTCTGCCGCTTCGTCAGCCGTTTTGCAGAGCGTGAATTTCGGAATGACTGAAAATCCAAGTCCTTTCAGATAGTTTAGTGCTTCTATATGTGTTTTGGGCTGTGCGCCCTCTATCTGCTGAATATTGAATACGAAAATCGAAAGTTTCCGCTCTGCCGTGATCTTGCTGTCAAGCTGGCGAAGCGAACCGGCCGCCGCATTGCGAGGATTTGCGAATGGCGTTTCTTCCTCCTCCTCACGTCTTTCGTTCAACGCCTCGAACACCGACTTTTTCATATATACCTCGCCCCTGACCTCGAGAAAAGGCAGCGGCTCTTTAATCTTCATCGGGATAGCCCGTATAGTTTTCAGATTTTCGGTGATGTCCTCGCCGACGTCCCCGTTTCCCCTTGTGGAACCTCTGACAAATACGCCGTTTTCATATTCAAGTGAAACAGACAGCCCATCGATCTTCTGCTCAACGACAAATTCAGTGTCTGGGTTATCCTCCAATATCTTTACTAAAAAATCACGAAGTTCTTCTTTCGAAAAAACATCCTGCAGGCTTTCCATGCGGACTGTATGAGTTACCTCTGAAAATCCGGTCAGCACAGCACCACCAACTCTTTTTGTAGGTGACACTGGCGACTGAAACTGCGGATATTTCTCTTCGAGCTCTATCAGTTCCCTCATCATCATATCGTATTCATAATCCGATATTGTGGGGTTATCGCTCACATAATAATTCTGGTTTGCGGTTTCGATTTCGCCTCTAAGCTCTTCAATTCGCTTTTGTACCTCTATATGCTCCATCATCTACCTCTTTTGCTTTTTGATGCATACATATAGTTATTATAACACAATAGGCTCTAAATTCCATTATTTTTTACCAAAATCTCATTTAGAAGCGCTTGATTTTGATGTATCGGTTTTTGGAACCTTCACATCGTCTCCTTTAGTAGACTCGCCGTAATCGTTGAGCTGGTCAACAGTGTCGCGGTCAAATTCGTCAACCTGGGTGTACGAATTGGGAACGGCCCCTACAACGACTGTCTCAGCAATGCAGATAGATGTTTTGACGTCAGTGGAGGTTGAGCTTATCGGAAGCAGAACACTCATATTGACATTGACGTCAAGCATTATTTGAAGACGCGTCTGGTTGATGCCTGCCGATGTAAATAGATTTGAAATTTTAGTGGTGACATTGCTCACTGGGATAAGCTTAAAGTATATCCTCGGTCCGCGTCCGGTAAGCAGTTCACCGTTTATGATATTTCCAATCGGAACGGATACTTTAATATCGTCCAGCTGCAGCTTTTTTATAACACAGTCAGATAATTCCGCCTGTAAAAGATTCATCTTGACAGTATCGGTCGTAAGCGCAGTGATATTGCCCTTTTCGTCTTTTTCAAACTTAACAACATCGCTGTATTTTATGTTTTCCTCGGACAGCTTTTCGTTGACCGCTTTTGATATAAGTGAAATTGCAAGGGTGCTTGCGCGGGAAGTTGCGACCTCTTTCAAAATCGGGTGAAGCTTAAACTCAACAAAATAGATCAGCCCAACCAAAATTATAAAGAGTATTATGAAAAAACGCAAAAAGAAGCGCGAAGCACGGCTCATGCGCCGTCTCGGCATTAAAACTCTAACCGGATGTCTGCTTCTTATCTCCAAAAAACATCATCCCCTCACCTACAATATATGATGTTTTTTGGAAAAACGTGAAAAAACTCCTAAAGCATAGCGCTTTAAGAGTTTTTTTATTATAAATATCTGGTTTTATTCTTTTTCGCCTTCGGTTACAACTTCTGGCTCAAGCAGAGCGCGGATAGAAAGGCTGACTTTCATATTCTCAAGATCGATGTCAAGTATCTTTGCATCAACTTCCTGACCGACAGAAAGCTCGCTTGACGGATGCTCTATTCTCTTATTTGCAATCTGTGAAATATGGATAAGCCCGTCAACACCTGGAATGACCTCAGCAAAAGCGCCGAAAGGAACAAGACGAACGACAGTAGCTTTTACAGTATCTCCCACTTTATATGTGTTCTTTAATTTTTCCCACGGATTCTCGATAAGATCCTTATAGCCGAGGGAAATACGTTTCTTTTCAGGATCGAGCTCTTTGACATAAACTTCGATCTCATCACCGACTTTTACAACGTTTGCAGGATGCTTGATCTTTCCCCATGCAAGCTCGCTGATATGAACCATACCGTCAACACCACCGATGTCAACGAATGCGCCGTATGATGTAAGCGATTTAACTTTGCCCTTATATCTTTTGTCAACCGCAATGTCAGCCCAAACAGCTTCCTCAGCAGCTTTTCTTTCTTCTCTTAAAACGTTTCTGATAGAACCGATGATCTTGTTTTTGCGTTTATCGAACTGTATGATCTTAAAGCGGAACGTCTTGCCTGCCATGTCTGCGAGAGATGCGTCTCTGGCAACGGGGCAGTGTGATGCCGGAATGAATACACGAACGCCATTGTGATATATAACTACGCCGCGCTCAAGTGTTTCAGCAACTTTACCTTCAAAAATCGTATCCTCTTCGACAGCTTTTCCAAGTTCTTCGAGGCCTTTTATTGCATCAGCTTTTCTCTTTGAAAGTGTGATGACGCCGTCAGCATCGTTGACACGTGTCACGAAAACCTCAACTTCATCGCCAACCTTGACGATATCCTCAACCTTTGCGTTAGGGTCGCTCGTAAGCTCGGATACAGGTATATAAGCGGCTTGCTTTGTGCCGAGGTTAACCTGTACTTCGGTCGGTGTGATACCAATAACGGTTCCGCGCACTCTATCTCCTGTATTTAAAGTAATTAATGATTCCTCCAAAGCCTCCGCGAAGCTTTTCTCTGACTCAAGCTCATTTTTGATTTCTTCCATTTTGTAAATTGCCTCCTTTATTATATAAGCCGGAGTAGAAGCCCCGGCGCAAACGCCAATAACAAGATCGCTTTTTTTTATAGCGGCATTCTTTATATGTCCAAGCGGAAGCTCCGATGCGTTTTCAATCAAATATGTTTCAGTACACAATCCGCCGCAAACTTCGTATAGTTTTTTAGTATTGGAACTACCACGACTTCCCACTACAAATACCATATCAGCCTGTGACGCAATGTCCGCTGCTTCTGTTTGTCTTTCGGACGTAGCATTACATATTGTATCAGAAATCATGCCATTTGTATAGTTTTTTTTTGAAATAGTCGCAACATTTTTTCCATTCTGACAAATTAAGTGTCGTCTGCGCGGCCATTAGGACGGATTTGTTCGCGAACTGAGGATTCTTATCTGTAAAACATTCAAGTTGCTCAGCATTTTCGAATATAAAACTGTCTTTTCCCGCATATCCGCGAATTCCGACCACTTCGGGATGCTCAGGCGTGCCGATTATGAACACCGTATTTCCATCACTGCTTGCTTTTTCGACTATTTTGTGTATTTTTGACACAAGCGGGCAGGTTTCGTCTTGATAGCTAATGCCTTTTTCTTTTATATAATCTAAAACCGAGCGTGGAACGCCATGCGTTCGTATCACTAACAGCGTCCCGTCCTCCGCCCTGTCCGGCGAATCGACAACCTGTACTCCCCGTGCGGCAAGATTATTTACCATTTCTTCGTTGTGTATTATTGGGCCAAGCGTATAAATACGTTTTTCGCCCTTGTCGAGCATATCTTCAACTGCTCCGATCGCACGTTTTACTCCAAAGCAGAAACCGGCAGTCTTTGCAAGTATTATTTTCATTGTTTCAGCCTCTTATGCGTGTCAGGCTGTGAAAGCCGTATAAGCTCGCTTTTCAAAAAGCCGTTAGTCACGCGCTCAAGGTCTTCTTTTGAGCCGTCTGTAAACCCTATTTCATCAAATGTCTTTGGTCTTCCAAAGTTTATATAAATGCGTCTGAAAGCCTTTATGTGATAGTCTTGAGAATATATGCCGTAAGGCACCACTGTAGCTTTGGTTTTGTATGCGAGATTCATTGCTCCTGTTTTTAGCACAAGGTTTTCAAGCCGTGATACGCGCGTACCCTCCGGCATGATGCCAAGCACGTTGCCGTCACGCAATACTTTAAGAGATGTCTTCAGCGCGCCGAGGTCTCCTGTGCCACGCTTTACGGGGAAAGCCCCGAGCGATTTTAAAAGCCACCCGAACGGTTTGAACTTAAATAGCTCAGCTTTCGCCATAAAATTTACGGGGCGTTTGAACGAAACGGCGGCCAAGATCGCGTCCATCAGCGAAATGTGCTTTCCGCTTAAAATTATGGCTCCCGTTTCGGGTATAGGCGCCTCGTATGTAATTTTAAACGGAAATATAAATTTTACAAGCGGGGACAGTACAAATACCGCAAATTTATAAAACCACATTCAGCCTCTCTCCAATCACTTTAGTTAAAAGCGCAACTGATTCACTTATCGAAAGTCCCGAGGTATCAATCGTCACAGCATCATCAGCTGCCTTTAAAGGCGCCGCTGCACGTGTGCTGTCACATTTGTCACGCTCCACGATGTCCCTTAAAACAGTCTCGTAATTTACATCCTGCCCGGCTTTGGAAAGCTCAAGATACCGGCGCCGTGCCCTGTCCTCAGGCGTTGCGGTCAGGAATATCTTGACGTCAGCTTTTGGCAAAACAACTGTTCCTATGTCACGCCCATCCATGATAACACTGTTTTTTACCGCAAAATCACGCTGAAGATCCAAAAGGAAAGCACGCACTTCCGGAATTGCCGACACTGCAGAGGCATAATGCGAAATCTCGTGTTTTCTTATCTCCGTCGTAACGTCTTCGCCGTTCAGCGTCATTTTCTGCCCGCCGCCGCCCGGATATACGCCGATCTCGATCTCGCTTAAAAGCGGCACCACTTCATCTGCGCTGGACGGATCAGCGCCCTTTCTGAACACATGCAGGCCGACTGTTCTGTACAGCGCGCCTGTATCGAGATAAATTATTCCAAGATTTTTAGCGATGGTTTTAGCCATTGTGCTTTTTCCGGCGCCTGACGGGCCGTCGATCGCAATGCTGAATGTTTTCATACCATTCTCCCCTATCTCACATCGTATGTCAGATGGTCTTCTACCTTCATAAATGCCGTGGAATTATAAAACAGCATAAGTCCGTTTGCCCTTGTGTCTTTCATGAAATTATATACATTGAAGTTCTTGTAATAACGTGTATCTATAACATAAACATTATCGAATAGAAGAGAAATGTTAGGCACCTCAGCGTCAAAAAACGAATCTTTTATCACAACAAGCGAGTAATGGTTCATTGCCTTAGGATTAACGAAATGCAGATAATCATAATCTGCAACGCAAAGGGATTCATAGTCGACATCAGGTCCGCTCGTTTTTGTGGCGATGTAGTCAGACAATTTTGCCTGTTTTTCATTCTTGTCCTTGTCAAGAACATAAAGTTTAAGATCATCAAATACATGCGGATCAGACGGCTGATAATATGCAAGCTTTTCCGTCGATGTGAACAGGTCGCCGAGGTTGCGGTTATAGGCGCCAACAATCGTGTTCTGTTTGATGGGGACTTCAGTAAAATTATACGGTGCAATAGATGTGTTTAGGTTCAACGTACGGTGCAGATTATCGCATAAAACCTTGAATCCCTCGTAAGCACCATAAAAATTCCAGTGATTATCGGTGTTTAGATAGCATTTTTTAAGCTCATCAAGCGGCTTTTTATCGAATTCCGTCATCGTGTCTATCTTTATAATATCTCTCGGAGTCTTTGAAAAGAACCTGTCCTTTATCTCCTTATCAGTATTGTGCTGAAGACGAGCCGGAAGCATAGGATTGAGCGCCTCTGCCTTTGACGGCACCAAATCGATGACAAAATCGAAATTCAGCTCTTTTCGAAGATCATCTATCGCAGTGATCTTTTTGTTCCATACATCGGCAAGCCCTATGTCTTTTTTAGGCCCATATATCGAAAGTATCTGGTTTTCGTCATAGATATAATAATCGTACCCGTTTTTGCCCTCGATGATCTGCTTATATGTTTCACCGTTGCCGTGCTTTGCCGTCAGCGTCATATAAGCCTTTATGAACATATCGCGAAACGGGAACTGGTCTGAAA
Source organism: Bacillota bacterium (assembly GCA_030705925.1). Lineage (NCBI taxonomy): Bacteria > Bacillati > Bacillota > Bacillota bacterium. The sequence goes on along the minus strand of JAUZPM010000033.1, from coordinate 11,352 downwards.
CATAATTATTAGTGTCGTTTCTAAAATCCCCGCTGAAAACACGGGCGGCTGATAAAACCGGCGCCTGAGCAAGGCTGCGGTTTTCAATAAAAGAGTTTTTCCTGTCAGGAAGCGCTAAATGCAGGATAAAAAATATCACTGTCAGCGACACGATAAACATTGCCGTAATTTTTCTCATTGCAAACACCTCAGAAGCGGAAATAGATGAAAGGATTATATGACTGGTTCAACAAATTGATTATTGAAAAGAAAAAGATAACTATTATAAAGGCAAACTGTGCAGTGTCCATCGAAACGCGGGGCAGCTTTTTCTCGGTTTTTTCGTATGCCCCCCTGATAAACGGAACGATAGGAATCGAGCAAACCGCCGCAAGTGCAAACTCCTTTGCTTTATCGTAAAAATAATAGCCTGTATTATAATCGATAAGAGGCATATGGGCAAACCCAAACATGTTCTTAATATACTCCGCCGCATAGGTGAAGTTTGCCGAACGGAAAAGCACCCAGCCGACTATTACGATAACCATGACAATGATATTTCTCGGCAGTGAGTAATGCTTTGGTTTGCCGCTGTGGAAAACCATTTTTTCAAGCACCAGGAAGACAAGATAATAAAGTCCCCACGCCACAAAGTTCCATGATGCCCCATGCCACAGGCCAGTCAAAGCCCAAACGATAAACAGGTTGCGGAACAGCTTCCACTGTTTGTCCACACGGCTTCCGCCAAGCGGAAAGTATACATAGTCTTTAAACCATGTGCCAAGCGAGATATGCCAGCGGCGCCAGAATTCAGTTACACTGCATGAAATATACGGATAACGGAAGTTTTCATCAAAATGAAATCCAAACATGTGCCCAAGGCCGATAGCCATGTCGCTGTAGCCGGAAAAATCAAAATAGATTTGAAACGTATATGCTATTATGCCTATCCATGCGGTAAGCACTGCCATATCTCCGGCGGGCAAAGCAAATATGCCGTCCGCCACTACAGCAAGCTGATTTGCGATAAGTATCTTTTTGCCGAGCCCAATAACGAAACGGATGACTCCTTCCGAGAAACCCTCCCATGTGACTTTACGGTCGTATATCTCCTTTTCAACCGTCTGATAACGGACTATAGGGCCTGCAACAAGTTCCGGAAACAACGTGGTGTAAAGCAAAAGATGCATGAAATTCTTCTGTGCCTTCACACGGCCGCGGTAGACATCTATCGTGTATGACATTGTCTGGAACGTGTAAAACGATATGCCGATCGGAAGAGGAAGGTGCAAAAGAGGAATGCCTGTATGAAATATACCGTTGATGCTTGATATGATAAAATCACTGTATTTGAAAAATCCTAAAAGCGTTAGATTCATCGTAAGTGATGCTATAAGAAACCCCTTGCCGGTGTGCCCCTTTTCTTTTTCCACGCCGATAAGATAGCCTGCGGTATAGTCGAACACTGTTGCAAACAGCATAATAAGCACGAATACCGGTTCTCCCCATGCGTAAAAGAACAGGCTGAATATGATGAGCGTTATATTGCGAAAACGCTTTGGCTCAATGAAATACACTATAAGAATAAGCGGAAGAAAAAAGAAAATAAAAATGAGACTCGAAAAAACCATATATCCTCCAAGGTGTTATCTTGATGCGCTCTGTCCCGCAAGGCGTCCCGTTGAAAAGGCTATCTGCAGATTAAAGCCTCCGGTATATCCGTCGACGTCTATTATTTCCCCGGCAAAATAAAGTCTCGGTACAAGCTTAGACTCCATAGTCGCCGGGTTAATCTCGCTTGTTTTTACGCCGCCCGACGTCACGATAGCCTCGTCGATAGGGCGAAAGGCTGACAGGTTAAGCGGCAAATCTTTAAGCGAAGAAATTATACGTTGCCGTATCTCCTTTGTGACCTCGTTAACCTTCATTTCACCTTCAATACCGAAAAGATTTAAAAAGATGTCAGCAAGCGATGACGGTAAAAGTTTTGGCATAACATTGGACAGGTTTTTGTTCTTCTGAGCGTCAAATTCCCTCAAAAGCCTTGCATCTAGCTGTTTTTCACTCAATGCAGGTTTAAGGTCTATATGCAGGGTGTAGCGGTCGGGCTCCATATTTCTGATGTGAGAACTCATGCTCAAAACCACAGGCCCCGAAACCCCGAAATGGGTAAAAAGCAGTTCGCCGAAGTCTTCGTAAACCGTCTTCCCCTTATTTTTATCTGTCACCCTAACTGCAATATTCTTAAGCGCAAGACCGGAAATCTGTTTTGGCCATTCCTCTGCCGTTTCGATAGGCACAAGGGACGGTTTCGGTTTTACTATTGTATGACCGAGTTTACCCGCAAAATCATATCCATCCCCGGTAGACCCTGTGAGCGGGTATGAAAGCCCGCCTGTCGCAATTATCACTGCGTCAGCATGAATATCCCCGCTGTCAGTCTTTACGCCCTGTGCGCCGGTTTCGTCAGTCAAAATACCTGTCACACTGTGGTATACCACGTTCACGCCTGAATTGTGCAGATAACGTTTAAGCGCCCCCAGCACGTCTGCGGAGTGATCGCTTTCGGGAAAGACACGGTTTCCTCTCTCCGTCTTGAGTTTAAGCCCAAGCCCGTCAAAGAAATCCATTGTGTCCGAAGGTGAAAACCTGTTTACGGCGCTGTATAAAAAGCGGCCGTTTATAGGCAAGTTAGCTATAAGCTCGTCCGGCGAGCAGTTATTTGTAACATTGCACCGCCCTTTGCCTGTGATCAAAAGCTTTTTCCCAAGTGTTTTGTTTTTCTCGATCAGCGTAACTAAGCAGCCTGCTTCGGCCGCCGCTGCCGCCGCCATCATGCCGGCTGGTCCCCCGCCGACTACAAGCACATTTTTCATATTTATATTAGTATTTCCTTTTTTAGCATTTATCCGCAGTTTTTTTTAAGCAGCTCATCGCATGTCTGCTCAATCTTTAAGTCACTGCCCTTAAACCCGAAAGGCTCAAGCACGTTAAAGGCCTCACGGTTCTTGCACGACACGGTCAGAACGCCGTGTTCTTTTGAATAAAAGGCAATAGCCCTCAAAATCGCGTCATAATAAATGGCATCCTCCGGCTTGCCGTAAAGCTTTATATCCAAGAGCTCCGTAGTTGTGCTTTCAACAGAAAAAATAGCGACGCAGATCGGCACGCCGTTTTCGACGGCGGCATATGCCTCTACCCCATGTCTGCCCGTATATTCGACCGGCATATCAAAGGGCTGTGATTTAAGTATTTCTACCATTTTTTGCTCCGTTGCCGCGAAAATTTGCGGCCGCCGCAACTTTCGGCGTGCGCCATGCCGTATTCTAAAATCAGTTTATATAAAACAGGTTATCTGCAACCTGCCGTCATAACTGTTTTAAATATTCTATCTCATCTTCATCGAGGAAGCGCCACTTGCCTGCTTTTACTCCCGCAAGCCTTAGCTCTCCGACTGCTACCCTCTTCAGACGCAGCACCTCAAGTCCGACCTTATCACACATCTTGCGAATCTGACGGTTGCGCCCCTCGCGTAGAATAAAGCGAAGCGCCGTCCTGTCCTCTTTCTTCTTGAGAACAGACACCTCAGATGAATTTGTTACATAGCCGTCTATCTCAATAGGTCCGTTTAGCTTTTTCAGTATTTCATCGCCAACGTCCCCACGCACCACTGCGGTATACATCTTGTCTATATTATGTTTAGGGTGGGTCAGCTTGTAGACAAGATCCCCGTCGTTGGTAAGAATGAGAAGCCCTTCCGAATCCCTATCGAGCCTTCCTACAGGAACGACGCGCTCATTTAGGTCTTCAAGCAGATCCTTAACACATTTTCGGTCAAGCTCGTCATTCATCGTTGTGACATAGCCGCGCGGTTTATTCATTATGATGTAAACCAATTTATGCCGCTTAATATTTATCTCCTTGCCATTAACAAAAACAGAGTCGCTTTCTGGGTCGACCTTTTGCCCAAGCTCTGCTCGTTTCCCGTTAACATGCACACGCCCTGTGGTGATTAGATCTTCAGCTGCTCTGCGCGAGCAAACCCCGCATTCCGCAATATATTTTTGAAGCCGCAACAGCTCTGCCATTTTTATCCTCCAATTAAGGTTATTCTATCCAATCGTATATCCTATCATCAATTTAGCCGTTTGTCCATACACAGCTTGTCCTTCCTTCAGGAAATTTAGTCTATTTCCCGAAAAAAATATGCGAAATCCATGAGAAAAAGCTGTTTTTTCTCTTTGATTCCAGCATAGGGGCATCTTCGTTTGACACAAGTGGAATGCTGCCGACGCAGTCGCCGTTCTGATAATATGAAATCCTTCCGACAATGTCGCCCCTTTTTACAGGCGCATACACAAAGTGTTCGAGCTCAACTGATTTCGTAAGTTTGCTTTCGTCTTCACCGAAAAGCATAATAGATCTGTCGGGTTTTGGTGAAACCGAAATGCTTGAAACCGGGCTGTTTACCACATGCAGATCATAGCGATCACTATCGTCTGCGGGAGTGATTTTGTGCACACAGGAAAAGCCATAATCCAACAGCTTGCTGTGATCGTCCCAGTCGTCAGGCGCGTTCAGCGTGACTGCAATAAGCGTCACACCGTCTTTTTCAGCCGCGGATACAAGGCATCTGCCCGACTTTTTTGTAAATCCGGTTTTAACGCCGACAGCATATTTATAAATGGACAGCAGTCTGTTGTGATTGACGATGAGCCTTACTCCCTCGTCATTTGAAAACCTTTTCGATTTAGTGCTGACAATAGTCGCAAAATCTCTGTTTTTGAGCGCCTCTGCCGTAAGGTTCGCAAAATCCCGCGCTGAGGTATAGTGGTCATCTCCGTCAAGTCCGCTAGGCGTCTCAAAAGAAGTATTCGCAAGGTGAAGTTCATGAGCTTTTGCATTCATCAGTTTTACAAAATTCTCATTGTCCCCCGCAACATGCTCGGCAATAGCATTCGCGGCATCGTTTCCCGAGGCGAGCATCAATCCGTACAAAAGCTCTTCCATCGTGACTGTTTCTCCGGCCTTGAGATACATCTTGCTTCCCTCTACGGCAACGGCTTTCGGCGAAACCTGCACCTTGTCGGTCAGATTCGAGTTTTCAAGCGCCACTACCGCCGTCATGATCTTAGTTATGCTTGCCATTGGGCGGCGTGCGTCTGCATTCCTTTCAAAAAGCACTTTGCCGGTTGTTTCCTCTATTAAAATGGCGCTTTGTGCCGAAACATCAAAAGCCTGTATATCAGCGCCGAACATGCCTCCGGCAATGACCGCCGCAAGGATAAAGGACGTTATTCTTTTGAACATAAAAAACCACCCCACATAAACCCGGAATTAGTCAACCTAATCCTAATTATATGATGAGGTGGTTTTATTATTGCAGATTATTCGTCGAAAGTGCTATCGTTTTTCTTCTTGAATTTTGACGAAATCTTATCCACAAGTTCCGGAACCATACAAACGATCCTGTCAACGGTCGTTGAATTGTCAGCGATCTGAATAAGTTTTACATTGCCGTCCGTGCAGACTAGGAAAGCGATTGGCGTAATGCTGATGCCCGCGCCGCTTCCGCCGCCGAAAGCAGGATTAGGTGAAGGCTGCATTCCGTTTTTCGGCGGATAGTCAGAACCGCCCGATGCAAAACCAAAGCACACCTTTGAAACCGGAAGAATGACTGTTCCATCTGGCGTAGTTATCGGATCACCGATTATGGTGTTAACATCCACCATTTCTTTAATTTTTGCAAGCGCTGTTGACATGAGCCCCAAAATAGGATGGTCTGCCATATTTGTACCTCCTTCTTAAGTACGCGGTTTATCTTTGAAGCGCACTTTTCAATTGTTTTCTGTTTCTTATATAGTATTTCAAACCCATTACTATTATTGCCATTATTATAATAAAAATATTATAAACTTTCAACGAAACGAACAAATGAAAATCAAATTTCGTCTTATTTAAATTAAAGTCAGCGTTCACAGATAATGCGCCCTTTTTAACACGCACGTACTGTCTGATTATAGAATCGACCGGATACAGCACCGAGCATATGCCTCCGTAAAGCAAAGCGGTCTGAAAAGCGTCGTCGGTTGCAACAACAAGATCCAGCTCAAGCCTGTCAAACAAAAGCTGTCTGCGAAAAACCCTAAGTATTTTATTTGCAAGCTGCAGTGTTTCTCCAATCAGCGGTTTGAACTTTTTAACCTTTTCAAGAGTGCCTGTAAAGCCTTTTTCCTTTTCAGGTTGTTCTTTTTCCTTCGCGGTTTTAGCTTTAGCCTCAGCCTTCTTTTCCTTCTTTTTTTTACCGCCGGAAAGTTTGAATGTAAAGGGCGCAATTCTCAGGGAAACCGCGGTTTCTCCGACTCCACCCTCTGCGCGAAGCTGAACCTTGATGCAGGCAATAAGTATGATTGCCGCAATAACAATAATCCATATGGCAAGGTTCACAGCTTTACACCTCTGTTCTTTTAGTCATTATGTACTGAATCGCCCTCATCGTCAAAATAGCTCGTCTGTTCCATTACTTCAGGCATTTCATCAGGGTCAAGCTGCGGCAGCTCATCAAGATTTTGCAGTCCGAATACACGCAAAAACTCTGTGGTCGTCCGAAACAGTCTCGGTCTGCCGGGTGCGTCAAGCTTTCCGCATTCCTCAATAAGCCCCTTCTCAGAAAGCTTGTCCATTATCTCGCCGCTTTCGATGCCGCGCACCGAGCTGACATACCCTCGCGTAACCGGCTCGTTATAGGCAATGACCGCAAGCACTTCAAATGCCGCCGGAGACAGCGTAGATTCTCTCCTGTTGTCAAGCGCTTTTTTGACATACTCTGAATATTCAGGACGTGTCGTGAGCTGATATTCATCCTCAAGCCTTATAAGCTTCAAGCCTCTGCGCTCATAGTCATATTTATCTGAGAGATTTTTTAAAATAGACTCCAAGGTCTTTTTATCCATTTCAAGCACTACCGCTAGCTGCTCGAGCGGCACAGGGTTTCCGGCTGCGAACAGTATGCTCTCGATAATCGCTTCAACCTCTTTAATTTCCACGCTTTTCATCACTCAATTCGATTCTTATATCTGAAAATCCTTCTGCTGAAACCTCTTCAAATCTGATTCTTTTAACTTTTGAAAGCTCAAGTATTGCTAAAAATGCGGCAACCACCTCACTGCGGCTTTTCTGAGAATAGATGAATGATTTAAAGGATATGTACTTCCTTTTTAGCAAGTGCCGCAGAAGGTTGAACACTCTGCTTGAAACCGAAACATGAGGCGTTCCCACAATACCCGAAAAAGACTGTATTGGCGGAGGCATACGACGCTGATTTTTTCTGAACATGCCCCGGTATGCATCCAAAAGTTGCCATATGCTGTGAGATTTATTGTATGTTTCGTCAAATTCAACCAATTCAGGCTCTTTAACAAATATTCTGTCCCCGTTTTGCGATTTATATTCCTTCAATGTTACAGCGGCTTCCTTATAAAGCCTGTAACGTGAGATCATATCGATTAGCTCGTCCCTCGGGTCTTCTCCCTCACCGGTATCTTCAACGGGCAGAAGCATGCGTGATTTGATGTATAAAAGCTGTGCCGCCATTACAAGAAATTCACTTATATTGTCAAGGTTATAATTCTGATATTCTTCAACATAAGCCATGAATTGATCGAGTATTTCCGCAATCGGGATGTCACAAATATTGACCTTATTTTTATCTATAAGGTGCATCAGAAGGTCAAGCGGACCTTCGAAAACCTCAAGTTTAAACTGTACATTTTCCATCACAGCACCCCGATAAGTTTAAGAACCGATAATATAAAATTCTGAAAGCCTGTCAAAATCCAGCTTGAAACGCCGGATATGATGCCGTTAAACCTTCCCGTCATCAGAAGTATAAACAACGCAAGCATCCCGTATTTCTCATACTCCATGAGTTTGTAATATGTCTTGTCGGATAAAACCGAGAAAACGATTTTTGATCCGTCAAGCGGAGGAAATGGGATAAGATTGAAAACCGCAAGGTTTATATTCAGAATTATAAAATACTGAAATGCTGTCGTCACGACGGTCGGCATCTGAATGATGGGAAACACCTGCCACAGGTAAAACCAGACAAGCCCTACAAAACAGAGCAGCAGGTTAGAGAGAGGCCCTGCAAAGGCGATCAAAGCCATATCGCGTTTCGGCTTTTTTAAATAATATGGATTTATCGGCACAGGCTTTGCCCATCCGAAGCCTGCAAAAAGAAGCGCTATAGCCCCGATAGGGTCAAGATGATTAAGGGGATTAAGCGTAAGTCTCCTGCTGTTTTTCGGCGTAGGGTCACCCATAGCATAAGCGGCAAGCCCGTGCATATACTCATGGAATGTAAGCGATATGATAAGCACCGGAAGCAGGATCAAAAGCGTTATGACCCCATTTACCGGATCCCTCAAGAGCTGTAAAATCATCAGCGTTCTCCGTTTAACAAAGTAATATTATTATTATACACTATTTCGAAAATATTTCCAGTCTTATCTAAAAAGCATGTTTCCGATAAGCACATAAGCCGGAGTAAACACCATCATCAGTATGACGCTTGTCGCAAGAGCCTGAGCGACCACCGTGTCGTTCGCCTTATAATACGCGGCAGAAAGCAGTGATTGATTCATTACAGGCATTGCGCTTTGCAGGACGAATGTTTTTGCAGTCAGCTGAGTCGGCGCGAACATCACCAAAAGTCCTATCATTATGAGGGGTGACACTATATATCGCCCAAAAAGGCCAAGCACGCTCGTTCTGGTAAAGGACAGCATACGTTTGGTGCCAGCTTTTGCGATAACAAAACCCGTAAGTATTGTGACAAGCGGAGTTGTCATGGCTCCGACAGAGGAAAGTGTCTCCTCTAAGAATCGTGGCATTGTGATGCCCGCCATTGCGATAACCCCACCGAACACAAAGCCTGTGACAGGCGGCGAAAATATGCTTCCGAGTGTTTTAAGGCTAAAATGTGTTATTTGCCCGGCATCGTGCGCAATCATAGCAGTGCCGACAGTCCAGAACATAACGGTATTCGCCATGTAATACATTATTACGGAAGGGATAGCCTCCTGTCCGAAATAATAGGTGCAGACAGGCAGCCCCACAAACAGCGTATTGGAAAGCGAAAAGATCATAGTGCAGATGCCGCGTTCGTTTTTCGGGATTTTAAAGAGAATACTAAACCCGAATCCCAGCAAATAAGCGATTATGATAGAGGCGAAAGCAATAAGCACCTGTTTCCATGATGACTCGAGGAATTCTGCAGTGACATTGTGATAGCCGTTTACAAACATGAAAAGCGGGATAGTTATTTTAAGCACAAATTTAGTTATAAAATCTTCGGTATCGCTTTTGATCCATCCCTTTACATAAAGGGCAACGCCAAGGGAGACCATCAAGATTATTGAAAAAACGCCGCCGAATGCCTCGATGAGATTCATCTGTCCTGACCTTTCAGTACAGCCCTGATTTTCGGAACAAGATTCGACGCAATTTCAGACATTCCTTTGTTTGAAGGGTGCAAAAGATCGCCATAAAGCCCGGTAAAGTCTTTCATAAGCTCTCTACCGTCTATGAAATGCAAATTGTCCATTCCAAGTTCACTCACAATATTTTGATATGCGTCGCGGAATTCATCGACCCTGCCCTTCGGCTGCTGTGTATGCTTGCGAAGACCCATGTCGAAGAAATAACGGAAAATGCTTATGCAGAAAATCGGGCGTCCAGCAGACTTTTCTGCAATCGTTTTGATGAAATAACGGATACGGTCTGTGTATTCTTCAAGGCTCAGTCCGCCGTTGAACATGTTCACCGACAGCTCAAAAGTGGCATAGTCGTAGGGCTGCTCAGCGAGATAATGCGCAAGCTCCGGCTCGCAAAAGGCATTTCCTGAGCATCCGAAGTTAAAAAGATCCGCTCCGAGCGCCTCAGCCGTCAGATATGCATAGCAGAGGGACGGAGACGTTGCTTTATACCCCTGTGTAATAGACGTTCCGTAAGCAAGATGCTTGAGTTTGGGAAGCTCGTCCGCCGTCGGGCGGTGCGCAGCCTCTGCAGAAACACCGTGCAGGTGCATCTCATTGCCATCCAGCATCAAGCGAACGGTTTTCCTGCCGAAATTTTTAGCTGCAGCGAGATTAAACCCGTTATTTGCGAAATATATAGGCTCAAACTTGACTGATATAGTCTGAGGTTCGCTGCCCACTATGTATTCCTTATACTCATAGTCGCCGAAAAACACCTTGACACGACCGTTGTCAATATGGTTCGATACCGTAAACGAAAAAGAATCCCCCTCGTCGATAGTAAAACGAATCTCCGCGCCCGCAGTTTTTAGATACTCCCTTTGAGCCCCAGGTCTAAGCTTTATCCTCAGTTCTTCCGGCACACGCTGCAGCAATACGCCGCCTCGCCCCTCTACCGCACGAGTTTCACCGATACCGTGAAGCTCATAAAAATTGTTATGCATCAAAAATTACCCTTTCCTGTTTTATTCTCATGCTCCCATTCCCCCGCAGGTTCAAAAAGCGTTTTTTCAAACTCTAAACCTGCAATCTCCGAAAATCTCTCTAAATAGCTGATTTTAAGCTAATATTATAATTTTAATGAAGATTTCAATCGTTTGCAAGTTTAAATTAAAAACCGGTAATAATATATCAATAAATTTTGAAAAATCATTAAAAAATACTTGTCATATGCCCAACTTTGAGATATAATAACTCCTGCACAAAAATAATATCTGGGTGTAGCGCAGTTGGTAGCGTGCTTGAATGGGGTTCAAGAGGCCGCGAGTTCAACTCTCGCCACTCAGACCAATAAAAAGCCCTGTAACCCGCATGGTTACGGGGCTTTTTATTATTTGGAAATAGGAACATAGGTTCTGAAATTTTAGAGAACCATAAAAAATTTTTCTAAATGCAACAAACTTGCAACAAATTTTCATGAAAATAAAGCCGCTTTATTGCGACTTAAATTAATTTTATTAAATCTTCTGGTTTTAGTCCCAATGAGTTGGCAATACCTATTGCATTTTTTAACGTTAAATTTTCTGCTTTGATTTCGCTTTTTTCTAAAGTAATATTATTGCCCGTATCATAAAGATACTTAGTGGTATTTGACCCGACTGTTTTCTGTGTGCACAGCCCGTCGCCGTTATAGGTGTAGCTTGCTGTTGTGCTGCCTTTTTTATACTTTGTCATATTTCCGCGGGTGTTGTATTCATACCTAACTACATCATTACTGCTGTCGGAAAGCGCAGGCGATACTGACGCATCGGAATTGCCCGACTCAGAATAATCCGACTGTACAATCAGATTGCCGTCGTTGTCGTAATAATACTCCGTTCCGCTGATCTGACTG